>JBEENB010000004.1:0-62841 GCA_041192365.1 Actinomycetota bacterium
ACGACGTCGGAATCGACACTGCGGTAACGAGCGTTGATCGGATGGACAGGAGGAAGACGAGGATCACGATGATGGCAAAGATCAGTCCGAGGAGGCCCTCAACTGCGAGTGATTCAATGCTCTTTTCGATGAACGGCGCCTGGTCAAAGACAATGGTGAATTTAGTGCCGTTACCAAGCAAGTCGGTAAGCGCGGGCAGGGCCGCTGTGACCGCACGGGACACGTCCACCGTGTTGGCGTCGGCACGTTTTGTGATGGCAAGGGTCAGTGACGGCTCGCCATTGACGCTGGAGATGGAGGTGATCGCATCGGGCTGGATTGACACGCTCGCGAGCGCCCCAATCGTGGTTACCGATAGCGTCGTTGGAGTCGTCGTCGCACCGGCCGACGCCAACGCTGACAGGCTTGACGTGGACGATGCAGGGGCTGTGGGGACTGCGGGGACAACGGTGTTCACCGTATCGCCCGCGACACTTCCCGTAATGTCGGCGACGGGGAAGGTGTGAGCAAAGCAGTAATAGAAGGTGTTGCCCTTGTTCCACTGGGTCTGGCTCTTCGGGTATCGGACATCCGTCAACAATGTCGGGTAGGTCGCGTAGGCCGACTCCTCAATAATTCCGGAGGCGAAGCACTCGCCCATCGCGACGGGTCCCACGGCAGAGTCCCCGGGGTAAATAGGGATTCCCGCATCCGTCCGCAGGTCACCGACGCGAACAAGTTGCGCCTCGTGCGCAACGGCACAGTCGACTACGTCGTACGTACTCTGATATGCGTCATCAGTCAATGCGTCTGCGTCGTCGTAGTTATCGATACATTCGCCACCGTTCAACTCGTCCCAGCTCCACGTTCCGGCTGCCCGAGGAATCACCGAGATGGTCGGAAACGTCGGCATAGTCGGCACGGTCGGCACCGTGACTGCCGGCGGCTTGTAGGGAATCGTGATGGGGACCGAGCGGATGTCGCGGAGGCTCGCGAGCGGAGTTCCCGACACAATCGACAATTCACCTCTCGTGGACATGATGCTGCCCGCACCGATTCGAATTCCGGCGGTCTGTAGTGCGGTCTGGATGTCGGTGTTCGTCAATTCCAGGTCCGCCAACTTATCGGCGTTGGGGACGATGGCAATGTGTTCACCGTTTGCACCAAACACCGCCGCGTCTCGAACGCCGTCCAACTTGGTCAGTTCTTTAACCGCGATGTCCTTCAACGCTTGGTTCAGTTGATCGGGCGCGAGATCGCTCGTCACCGCCATTTGAAGAACGGGTATGTCCGAAAAAGAACCAGCGATAACCTGCGGCTCGATTCCAGCCGGAAGTAGGCTCGAAATCCGGTTGATTGCCAGTTGGACCTTTTGTTCGGCCGATTCGAGGCTCGTGCCGTAGGCGAACGCCGCGGTGATCTGCGACAAACCATTCTGCGAGGTCGCGGTCGTCGATTCGAGTCCGTTGACTCCCTGAATCGCCGTTTCGATTGGGGTCGAAACTTCTTTCTCGACAATGATCGGCGAGGCCCCTGGATAGTTCGTGACGACGACGAGTTGAGGGAACGTGATTGAGGGAATCAACTCGAGCTTGAGCAGCGACATCGCGATGCCACCAAAAATTGCAACCACAACCGTGACCAGGGCGATGAGTGCGCGGTTCCTGAGGCTGAATATGGCGAGGCGGTTCATGACGTTGTTCCTTTAGCTAAACGGTGACGTGTGTCGGACGAATCCGACGCCTAGGGCGTTGCGGCGACCCACGCGACGATCGCGTCGCGAACATAACTCGCGCCATCAATTCCGCCGTAATGACGAGCAAAGCGCTCGTCTGCGACGTACATGTTTCCGAGGCCGATGAATTGCTCGGCGGTCGGCTCGATTCCACCCCAACCCTGTGTAATCCAGGTCCGGTGACGAACGACGAGAGCAACGACAGCGGAGTCCGTGACGGCTAACGACGCGTCTTTCGCACCCAAGTACGCAACCTTCAGGGCAACTCCCTCGGCGAGAAACGCATCGCGGCCAATAGCGTCGAGGTGCTTCCACCACGACGATGACTGAGTCCACGCTTTCTTGCCCCAGCGTTCAACGACCTCACCCCGATGGTCGTCGTGACTGAAGAGCGGAACTACGGACACGGGCACTCCTTTGGCGTCGTGTGACAAGCCTAACCGCCAAATTATGGGCTACCGACACGAGTACGCTGACGATTGTGCACACGTCACTGAAGTCGGTGTTCGCCGTATTTGTCGGCGGGCTCGTGGGTAGCGCAGCGCGCATTGGCATCACCCTGGTCGCGGGCCAAATTGACGATTACTGGTGGCCGTACCCGACACTGGTCATCAACCTCGTCGGTTCATTCCTGCTGGGGTATCTCGTCGCTCGACGCATGTCGTCCGTACCCGCTTGGATGCGCCTAGGATTCACGACTGGTTTTCTCGGGGCCTTCACCACACTGTCTGCCATCTCGCTCGACGTCGCGGTGCCCATTCTTCGCCACGATGTCGGGCCACTCATCGTGATGGCGTCCTACGCCATCGGATCCATCATTATGGGTCTCGTCTGTGCGATCGCTGGGTTGCGGCTGGGCGCGCGCCGCTCGGGGGCGACATGATCGACGCGTGGTGGGTTCTCGCGCAAATCGCGGCGGGCGGGTTCGGCGCGCTAGCCCGATTCGGCGTCATGACGGTCGTCCGTCCCGGCGTGTGGTCGCGAGGTTTGTTTGCCGTCAACGGGGTGGGAAGTCTCGCCGTGGGCATCGCGGCCGGTGCGTCTGCAACTAACGCGCTTGACTGGACAATCACGTCTCTCGTTCTCGCATTCGCAGCAGGGCTCACCACGTTTTCGACCCTGACCGTCACGGCAGCCCAACACATCGAACGTCGTGAAATTTGGATCGGTGCGATCATGGTGACGTCGCACGTCGTCGGCGGGATAGTTGTGGCAGCACTTGGGTATATCTCCGCCATCGCTCTGCTCGGGTCGTGATATTCTGAACATCTGACGCCCCGGACACGACGATCGCCGGTGAGGCGAAATGTGTGAGGGAAAGGGGTCCACTATGGGCCGCGGCCGTCAAAAAGCGAAGCACACCAAGGTTGCGCGCGAACTGAAATATTTCAGTCCCGACACCGACCTGACGAAACTCGAATCGGAACTCGGTGTGAACCCGCGTCTCGACGAAGACCTGGCAAAGTGGCCAGAATATGCGTCACCAGCTCCGGCTAGCTCCGATGCCGACGCGGGCGATGACATCGACGGCACAGACGAGGTTCAGTCAGCGTAAGTGCCGACCAGTCGTACGGCTCCGCCGGCGACTCCCTTGGCGCTCGTGACGTAACCGTCGAAAGAGTGCTCACGGTCCGAAATGTGACCGACAACCCAGGATTCGATTCCGGCGGCGGTCCATTCGCGGGTCAGCGTGCTGGCCGATTCGTGAGACACGACAGCGAGCATTCCTATCCCCAAGTTCCACGTACCTTCGGTCGATTCGAGTGACTCCCCCGCCCATTCAGTGAGAACGCGGAAGACGCGCGACGGACTCCACGTCGAGCGATCGAGGTCGACCCACACGCCCGCCGGCAACACGCGGGCGAGGTTTGCGGCGATTCCGCCTCCCGTGACATGGCTCAGCGCGTGAATCACCCCAGGATGCTCGGCGAGCGAGTCCAACAGCGGGGTCGTGTAGAGACGTGTCGGTTCAAGAAGTTCTAGACCGAGGACACGGTCGAATTCGGGAACAGTTGCGTCGAACGCGAGCTTGCGGTTGGCAACGATGTGGCGGACGAGCGAATAGCCGTTCGAATGCAGTCCGCTCGATGCCATCGCGATGACGACATCACCGGGCTGAACGCGCTCGGCGCCGAGCATCTCGTCCGCTTCGACGGCACCCACCGCAGCACCGGCGACGTCGTAGTCGTGTTCCCCCAAAAGCCCCGGGTGTTCGGCCGTTTCACCGCCGACGAGAGCCGTTCCGGTCAGGGCACAGGCCTCGGCGATTCCGCGCACGATGTCGGCGATGCGCTCGGGGACGACTTTGCCGCACGCGATGTAGTCCGTCATGAACAGGGGCTTCGCGCCGACGACCACGATGTCGTCGACCACCATGCCGACGAGGTCGTGCCCGATGGTGTGGTGAACGTCGAGTGCTTGAGCGATTGCGACCTTGGTGCCGACGCCGTCGGTCGAGGTCGCGAGGATCGGCCGACGGAAATCTTTGAGAAAGGACACGTCGACCAGTCCTGCGAAACCGCCCACGCCGCCGAGGATGTCGGGTCCGTGCGTCGCCGATACGGCGGCTTTCATGAGTTCGACGGCCCTATCGCCCGCTTCGGTGTCGACACCGGCGGCGGAATATGAATTGGACGCCGTCATTGGGCAATTCTACTGACCTCGTCGTCTGTTCGATGTGAGAGTATTGAGCCAAAGCCGATGGGCATCGACACCCAGCCAAAGGAGACCCTCTCGACATGTGCGGCATCGTCGGAATCGTCTCATCCACGGCCGTCAATCAGCAGGTCTACGACGCGCTCGCGCTTCTGCAACACCGCGGGCAGGATTCCACGGGAATTGCGACGTGTGAAGACACGACCCTCCACATGGCGAAAGCAAAGGGGCAGGTTCGCGAAGCCTTCCGCACCCGTGACATGCGAGGTCTGCTGGGAAATGTTGGGCTCGGTCACGTTCGCTATGCAACGCGTGGTAACGCGAACCGCGAATCGGAAGCTCAGCCGTTTTTCGTCAACGCCCCGTACGGGATCATCTTGGTTCACAACGGAAACCTCACGAACACACGGGAACTGACCAAACAACTCAACGAGGATGACCGTCGTCACCTCAACACCAATTCCGACACCGAACTACTCGTTAATGTGCTCGCACACGAATTACAGGCCGCAACGACCATCGAAAAGTTTTCTCCCGACAACGTCTTTGATGCCGTCGCCCGACTGCACGAGCGCGTCGAGGGATCGTATGCCGCGATTGCACTCATCGCTGGCCACGGCCTTCTCGCATTCCGAGACCCGTTTGGAATTCGCCCGCTGATTCTGGGTCGGCGTAATGCCGGGCTTGTCGGAGCCGAGTGGGCGGTTGCAAGCGAATCACTCGTGCTCGAGGCCGGCGGTTACGAGATCGTTCGAGACGTCGAGCCCGGCGAGGCTCTCTTCATCTCGCAGGACGGCGAAATGGTGTCCCGCCAGTGCGCAAAAAAACCCGTTCTGATTCCGTGTTCGTTCGAATACGTTTACCTCGCGCGTCCCGACTCGGTCATGAATGGCATTTCGGTCTACGAAGCGCGCTTGCGCCTCGGCGACCGCCTCGCTGACACGATTGCGAAGTGGGCGCCTGCTGGCGATATCGATGTTGTCATGCCGATCCCAGACTCGTCGCGTCCCGCCGCACTGCAGGTCGCGCGAAAGCTCGGCATCGAGTATCGCGAGGGCTTCTACAAAAACCGTTACGTCGGCCGAACGTTCATCATGCCGGGGCAAGAAGAACGCCGAAAGGGAGTCAAGCAAAAGCTCAATGCGATGCCGTCCGAGTTCAAGGGCAAGAACGTCCTCATCGTCGACGACTCGATTGTGCGCGGCACGACCTCACGCGAGATCGTTGACATGGCGCGCAACGCTGGCGCGAATTCGGTGACGTTCACGTCGGCGGCACCGCCGGTTCGCTTTCCCCACGTCTACGGCATCAACATGCCGAGCCGGGCCGAGCTCGTTGCCGCTGGCCGCAAGATTCCCGAGATTGCGAGCGAAATCGGTGCCGACCACCTCATCTATCAAGAGGTCTCTGATATGCAGAGTGCGATCCTCGAAGGCAGCAGTGTTTCGGCACTCGAAATGTCGTGTTTTTCGGGCGACTACGTGACGGGAACCGTCACCCCCGAATACCTGCGCTGGGTTGAAGAAAACCAGTCGTCCTAGCTTTTCGGTTTGCGCGGCTTTGTTGCGCGTTCCTTCGTTTCAGTAATTTCGGCAACCCCCCGTGATGATTTCGTCATTCGATCGAGGAACACTCCAACCAGTCCTCCGAGAATGAGCCCGATGGCGAATCCGAAGAGCGCGAAGAATCCGAAGGTCGGCATGACGCCCACAGCCGGGTCAACGGGTGTTGCAACCGTGATGATGGCGGCGATGATGATTCCGACGAAGGCCCCCGTCATCATGAACGACCAGATTCGAGGTGCGCGGCGGATAGTGACGTCGGTTTTCGGCATAGTTCTATTCTCGCAGGGCCGTCAAGGGCACGAGTTCGGCGAGCGTCGCTCGAGTTCCCGACGCTCGTACTGCCCCGCGGGCGACGGCCGCATCCCACGACTCGTCGCCTACCGCAAGCGCCACGAGCGTGGCCGCATCAAGTTCAATGACGTTCGGAGGGGTTCCTCGCGTGTGACCGAGCCCCTCGACAATCTGGACCGCACCGTGCGGCGGCACGCGTACTTCGACGGATTTACCCGGGGCGATGCGCGCAAATTCTTGGAGGATGAATCGCACAGCAATCGCCGTTGTGTCACGTTCGGTGGCACCGCTTCGAAAGCCCGAAATGGCGGTTCGGCCACGTTCGGAATCGATTCGGGGAAGTGGCACGCCCAACACGCTAGCAGGGGCAAAGGTAGTGTTTTCACGTGAAGATACTCGTGATTGGGTCGGGTGCCCGAGAGCACGCCATCGTCAACGCACTGTTGCGGGACTCAACCGCTCACGAGATTGTGGTTGCCCCCGGAAACGCCGGGATTGCCAATGTGGTCGAGACGGTGTCGCTCAATACGACGGATGGTCCGCTCATCGCCGAGTACGCGGCGGAACAGGGGGTCGACCTTGTCATTATCGGCCCAGAGGCACCCCTCGTCGCTGGCGTCGGGAATGCACTTCGCGCGGTCGGAATCCCCGTATTCGGTCCGGACAAGGCGGCCGCCCGAATCGAGGGCTCTAAGGAATTCGCGAAAGAAATCATGAACGCCGCGCGCGTCCCTACGGGCCGTTCGATGTCGGCGGCGACGATGGCCGAGGTCGAAACGGCTCTCGACGAATTCGGTCCACCCTATGTCGTCAAGGCGGACGGACTCGCGGCCGGTAAAGGCGTGATCGTGACGAGCGACCGCACGGCGGCCCGTGATCACGCCGAGTTCTTTATTCACCAGGGCCTTGTTCTCATCGAAGAGTTCCTTGATGGACAGGAAGTATCTCTCTTTGTCCTGTCCGACGGGGACGCCGTGATCGCGCTGTCGCCCGCGCAGGACTACAAGCGCGCTTTCGATAACGACGAAGGCCCGAACACGGGCGGTATGGGCGCGTACTCGCCGCTTCCGTGGCTGCCCGAGGGCTTTGTGGACGAGATCGTCGAGACCGTCGCCCAGCCAACGATTCGCGAGATGTCTCGGCGCGGTACCCCTTTCGTCGGGCTGCTCTACTGCGGGCTGATTGTCACCTCCAAAGGCGTTCGCGTTATCGAATTCAATGCACGACTGGGCGACCCCGAGACGCAGGTTGTGCTCGAACTTCTTGAGTCGTCACTCGCCGACCTGCTGCTGGCAACCGCGACCGGACGACTCGCGTCGGTGCCCGAACCCGTGTTCGCTGATGATGTCGCGGTGACCGTCGTTCTCGCAAGTGAGGGTTACCCCGAGTCACCCGAAACCGGAAGACCAATTCTGGGGTTGGCCGACGCGCTCGAGGTTCCCGGAGTGTCAATCGCGCATGCGGCCACCGCCCGCGATGGCGACGGATTCGTGTCGACCGGCGGACGAGTGCTGTCTGTCATCGCCCGCGGTGCCGATTTCACCGACGCCCGTCGGCGCGTCTATATGGCTCTCGACCGCATCACACTCGACGGTTCACACTTCCGCACCGACATTGCCAAACGAGTCGCCGAATGACCATTTCGGGGTGGCGTCGCGTCTATTCCGGAAAAGTCCGCGATCTGTATATTCCCGAGACAGAGTCAGGCCTCGATTCGTCCCCCTCGATGCTGCTCGTAGCGAGCGATCGGGTGTCGGCTTTTGACCACGTTCTGGAACCCGGAATCCCTGGCAAAGGCGCGTTGCTCACCGCGCTGTCCCTCTGGTGGTTCGACCAATTGGCCGAATTCCCCAACCATCTGCTGGAAGCCGAAGCGCCCGCCGAGGTGGCCAATCACGCCATGGTCGTGCGCACGCTGAACATGATTCCCGTGGAATGTGTCGTTCGCGGTTACCTGGTCGGCAGCGGTTGGGCGGAATACCAGGAATCGGGAACGGTGTGCGGAATCGCCCTTCCCGCGGGGCTGACCAACGGCGATAGGCTGCCCGAGCCCATTTTCACCCCCGCGTTCAAGGCTCCGCTCGGCGAGCACGACGAGAACATCTCGTTCGCGCAGACGGTCGACTTGGTTGGTGAAGACACCGCGCGCAAACTGCGCAACACGAGCCTCGCTATCTTCCGCCGAGCGAGCGACATCGCCGAGGCGAAGGGGCTGATCCTCGCCGACACCAAATTCGAATTTGGCCTCAATCGTGACACCGGCGAATTGACGCTGTGCGACGAAGTGCTCACCTCGGATTCGAGCCGGTACTGGGACGCAACGACATATGCCGATGGTGGTCCGTACCGGCTCGATTCGTTTGACAAGCAAATTGTGCGTGATTGGCTGTCGGCAAACTGGGACAAGAGCGGCATACCGCCCGTTTTGCCCGAGGGGATTGTCGCGCGGGCTGCAGAACGATACAGCGAGCTCATTTCGCGGTTAACGTCAGTCATTTAGCGGCGGCCACCGCGAGGGCTCCCGTCGGGCGTGATGCGCGCGAATAGACTGAGGACAGAATTCGCCCATGAGTCGAGGAGTGAGAGTGCCGAAGGTCATCGTCGAGGTAATGCCGAAAGAAGTTCTGCTCGACCCGGCTGGTAAGGCCACGGCGCGTGCTCTGCAACGCTTTGGCGACGGAGAAATCACCGACGTTCGCATCGGCAAGCGCTTTGAAATCACCATCGAGGGCGAGGTCACACCGAAACTCCTTGAGCACATCAACGATGTCGCGAGGGACGTCCTATCGAACGACGTCATCGAAGACGTCATTTCGATTCGCGTGGCGGACTAACGTGCGCGTCGGCGTCATCACGTTCCCCGGGTCGCTCGACGACCGCGACGCCCTGCGCGCCATCCGTCTTGCTGGCGGTTACCCCGTAGCCCTCTGGCACGGCGACAACGAGCTGCACGGCGTCGACGCCATCGTCCTGCCCGGCGGCTTTTCCTACGGCGACTACCTGCGCTGTGGTGCGATTGCCGCCCACTCACCTATCATGAGTGCGGTCGTCGATGCGGCCAACAAGGGAATGCCCGTGCTCGGCATTTGCAACGGCTTTCAGACCCTCGTCGAGGCCCATCTTCTCGCTGGCGGACTCATTCGCAATGACCACGGCACGTTCATTCGTCGCGACCAGAAACTTCGAGTCGAGAACGTCGACACTGTCTGGACGAGTGGCTACACGCAGGGACAAGAGATCACCATTCCGCTGAAAAACGGCGAAGGCGGGTTCATCGCCGACGACGAGACGCTGAAGCGACTCGAGGGTGACGGGCTTGTCGCGTTCCGCTATCTCGAGGTCAACCCCAACGGCTCGCTGAACGACATTGCGGGGCTTCGAAATGCTCGCGGCAACGTCGTCGGCCTAATGCCACACCCCGAACACGCCGTCGAACCCGGATTCGGCCCCGACACTGCCGCCGCGATGTCGTCCGGAACAGACGGGCTCGCCGTGTTCCAGTCGGTTCTCGCCGCCACCGTTCTCTCGTGACCAGGAGCCATCGTGACTGAACTAATTCCCGACACCGTCGAGAACGCCGCCGCGACTCCCGACAAGGATCAACCATTCGGCTTGCTCGGGCTCAAGCGCGATGAATATCAACAGATTCGGGAGATCCTCGGGCGTCGTCCGACGAGCGGCGAATTGGCGATGTACTCGGTCATGTGGTCGGAACACTGTTCCTACAAGTCATCAAAGGTCCACCTGCGCCAGTTCGGCGAGAAGGTCACCGAGGCAATGACCAAAAACCTCATGGTCGGGATGGGCGAAAACGCCGGCGTTGTCGATATCGGTGAGGGCTGGGCGGTGACGTTCAAAATCGAGAGCCACAACCACCCGTCGTACATCGAACCGTTCCAGGGCGCCGCGACCGGCATTGGGGGAATCGTTCGCGACATCATTTCGATGGGTGCTCGCCCCGTGGCCGTCATGGACGCGCTGAGATTCGGTGCGATCGACCATCCCGATACGAGTCGTGTTGTCAACGGTGTCGTGGGCGGTATCTCGTTCTACGGGAACTGTCTCGGTTTGCCAAACATCGGAGGCGAGACCTGGTTCGACCCCGTCTATCAGGCGAACCCACTCGTCAACGCACTGGCGGTTGGAGCCTTGCGTCACGAAGACCTTCACCTCGCGAACGCGAAGGGCGTGGGTAACCTCGTCGTCTTGTTCGGGGCTCGGACGGGCGGTGACGGAATCGGCGGAGCGTCGATTCTTGCATCGGACACTTTTGCTGAAGGTGGTCCCACCAAACGTCCGGCCGTCCAGGTCGGCGACCCGTTCGCCGAAAAGGTGCTCATCGAGTGCTGTCTCGAGTTGTTCGCGGGTGATTGTGTTGAGGGCATTCAGGACCTTGGTGCGGCTGGAATCTCGTGTGCAACGAGCGAACTTGCGTCAAACGGTGACGGCGGAATGTTCATCACTCTCGACAACGTGTTGTTGCGCGACCCAACGTTGACGGCCGAGGAAATCCTGATGTCCGAGAGCCAAGAACGCATGATGGCGATTGTTCGCCCCGAGATGATCGACGCATTCCTCGCGGTGACCACCAAGTGGGATGTCGAAGCCAGCGTTCTTGGAGAAGTGACCGACACCGGTCGCCTCATCATCGAATGGAAGGGTCAGACAATCGTTGACGTCGACCCCCGAACCGTCGCGATTGACGGACCGGTCTACCACCGCCCGATGGAATACCCCGCCTGGCTCGACGCACTGCAGGCAGATTCGCCGGCGAAGTTCGCGCGCGAGACCGACGGTGACGAATTGAAGAAACAGTTCCTCACACTTCTTGGGTCGCCAAACGAGGCCGACACCGACTGGATCACGAACCAGTATGACTATTACGTCATGGGCAACACGGCGCTACACACCCCCGACGGTGCCGGAATGATTCGTATTGACGAAGTGAGCGGTCTCGGGGTTGCGCTCGCGACCGACGCAAACGGGCGTTATTGCCAACTCGACCCCTACATCGGCGCACAACTCGCCCTGGTCGAGTCGTATCGCAACGTTGCGTCGAGTGGCGCGACGCCCCTCGCGGTGAGCGATTGCCTGAATTTCGGAAGCCCAGAGAACCCCGAGGTGATGTGGCAGTTTGCCCGTGCCGTCGAAGGACTCGCGGACGGCTGCCTCGAACTTGGAATTCCCGTCACTGGTGGAAACGTGTCGTTCTACAACCAGACCGGCGATGTTCCCATCCACCCGACACCCGTCGTCGCCGTTCTCGGGTCGATCGACAACGTTGCACGACGACTACCGTCCGGTTGGCAAGACGACGGCGAGAACCTGTACCTGTTGGGTATCACTGCCGACGAAATGGGCGGATCGGCATGGGCGGGTTCCGTGCACGACCATCTCGGCGGCGTCCCGCCTCGCGTTGATTTCACCGCGGAAAAGGACCTTGCCGGTCTTCTCGGAGCCGCGGCGCACGAAGGGATCGTCACCTGCGCGGTCGACCTCGGAACGGCCGGATTCATTCGTGCCGTCGCCGACGGCGTCTTGCGTTTCGGTGTCGGTGCCCGCGTCTGGATTGACGAGATTGTCTCTCGTGACGGTGTCGATGCGACGGCCGCGCTGTTTTCTGAGACCCAAGCCCGCGCGCTCGTTTCCGTGGCTCGGGAAGACGACGTCAAGTTCCGTGGGCTGTGCGACGGTCGCCACGTTCCCGTCTTGCGTGTCGGTGTCACCGACAAGCGATCGGGCGAGCTAGAAGTTCAGGGGCAGTTCTCGATTGCCATCGACCAGTTGCGTTCAGTGCACCGCGGCACTTTCCCCGCCCATTTCGGGCCGGTCGTCGGGGGCTAACCCTGTGTGCGCTGTGCAATCGTGACGGTGCCCCGCGTTAGCCTTGACCACAACGGAGGACCAACATGATTGAACAATCACGATTTCTCGTCCAAAGTGCTGACCGCGACGAATGGTTGCGTGTGCGCGCCACGGGCGTGACCGCGACGATGGTGGGCAAGGCTCACGACGACAAGGGTTTTTCCGAGGTCGTCGGTCAAATGATGGATCCAACGCCCATCCCCGATAACGCATTTATGGCGTTCGGGCGCGATCAGGAATCAAACATCATCGACAAGCTCGCTGAGCGTTTCGACGTCGCCGGCAATGACTGGCTCATTGCGTCGACAGAAGCGAATTGGATGATGGCCACCCCCGACGGGTTGTCCCCCGACCACGGAACCATCGTCGAAGTCAAGACGACCGGCCGTGACTGGGGTTCCTACGACTGGGTCCCGATCTACTACAAGCGGCAGGTGCAGTGGCAGTTGTTCGTCACCGGCGCTGAGGAATGTGTTTTCGCCTGGATGCTCCGAGAGAAAGCGCCAGACGGGTCATTCGTTCCAGCATGGGACGGGCCCAAATACGTGACAGTCAAGCGGCAACAGCGCATGATCGACCAATGCCTCGAAACCGCCCACAAGTTGTATTCCAACCTGCCTGGTTTGACAACCAGCTAACCCACCTGTTACCCCTGTGAGTCGTTAGCGATTTTTTCGTGATGCCGAATGACCTCGGCGACAATAAAGTTGAGGAACTTCTCGGCGAAGACTGGGTCCAGGTTCGCGTCGTGAGCCAGAGCGGTAAGCCGATCGATTTGCGTTGCTTCACGCGTCTTGTCCGACAGTGGCAGCCCGGCACGAGCCTTCAATTGGCCAACCTTCTGCGTGAATCGAAACCGCTCGGCAAGCATGTGGATGAGTGCGGCGTCGACATTGTCAATACTTTGACGCAAGTCGCGAAGCTCGGCGGCCGTTTCCTCATCCATAGGTTCAGCCTACAAAGCATCGCGTCCAACCGCATCGAGTGCCGCTGGACGCGTGTCACCCCGCCCCTAGTGAGATCTAGTTGTCGCCGTCGTCGCCGTCGTCGCCGTCTTCTTCGTCATCTTCGTCATCTTCGTCATCTTCGTCATTAGCGTCATCATCAGAGCCCGACGAACCCGAATCATCTCCCGACGAACCCGAGGAACCCGACGAGTCGTCATCAGCGTCATCAGCGTCGTCATCGGACTCGTCATCGGAATCAACCGTTGCGTCAGCATTGGGGATACCGTCACCGTCGCTGTCAATCGTCTGGCTAATGATGAGTGTCGGATCCTCCGAATTATCGAGGGCAGTTCCAACCTCGCGAACCAGCGTCGAATCGAGAAAGTTCATCGGGATATCCCCAACGATTTGGTTGACGAGTTGGTCTGTCGGTTGGACGCCGAGGTTATTCAGAACCGTAACCACAATGGCACGTTTGATTGCGCCTTGATCAGCGGCCTGAGCCGGCGTTGTGCTAGTGAAAACGACCGCACCGATGACCGCGGCGGTCACAAAAGCAGATGTGCGGATCACGGGGTGGCCTCATCTGCTTCGGCGCGCTGGCGCCACATATCGAGCGTTCCCTCGGCGATTGCCGCACGTGCAGCCTCCACCTCGGATGCCGTGACGACGCCCTTAATCAGAGCCTTTTCGACATCACCCGCAACGAGGAGGACCGCTGCGAGAACCACCCCACGTGCCGTTACGTCGATGCCTAGGTCGGCGGTAAGAATTTCGTTTCCGGCGAGTACGCTCATGGACTCGCTGGGAACACTCGGGGCACAGCCTGCCAGCGTCGTCAGCAACAACGCTGCGGTCGCCACTGAGGTGACAATGATGCGCTGTGTCATGTGCTTCCCTTGATGTTCCATAGCCCCAGTGTAAATCCGCGATTATCTGTCCGTTCGGGCTTTAGCCAAATCTTGGACAAAACTTGGATGTTCTAGTCGAGAAGGTCGTGAATTGCGATGATTTCGTCCCGGGCAGGTCCGACGCCAATCGCCGAGAACCGGGCACCGGATATTTTTTCGATGGCGTAGACGTAGTTCTGTGCGTTCGCCGGGAGGTCCGAAAAGGAACGTGCGGTCGAGATGTCCTCGGTCCAGCCGGGGAACGATTCATATACGGGTGTCGCGTGGTGGAAATCAGATTGGTTAATCGGCATTTCATCGAAACGAACCCCGTCGACCTCATAGGCCACGCAGACCGGGATTTCCGTGAGCCCCGTGAGCACATCGAGCTTGGTGAGGACAAAGTCGGTAATTCCGTTAATGCGCGCCGAATAACGTGCAATCGGGGCGTCGTACCATCCGCATCGACGCGGGCGGCCGGTGGTTGTGCCGAACTCAGCGCCGGCCTGTCGAAGTCGCTCGCCTTCCTCGTTGTCGAGTTCCGTCGGGAAGGGACCAGACCCAACGCGAGTCGTGTACGCCTTGACGATTCCGATCACGCGGGATATCTGGTTCGGTCCGATTCCCGCCCCTGTTGACGCGCCGCCGGCTGTTGAGTTGGACGAGGTGACAAACGGGTACGTGCCGTGGTCGACATCAAGCATCGTTGCCTGGCCACCTTCGAACAAGACCGTCTTCCCGTCGGCGAGCGCCTCGTGAAGCAACAGCGACGTGTCGCACACCAAGGGGCGAAGGCGGTCGGCGTACGACAGCAGTTCGTCGACGATTTCGTCGGCGGTTATCGCTCGGCGGTTGTAAATCTTGACGAGGAGGTGGTTCTTCATGTCCAGGGCGCCGTCGACCTTCTGGCGCAGAATTCCTTCGTCGAAAATATCTTGGATGCGGATCCCCACGCGGTTGATTTTGTCGGCGTAGGTGGGTCCGATTCCACGACCCGTGGTCCCGATCTGGCGCTTTCCGAGGAATCGTTCCGTGACCTTGTCGAGCGTGCGGTGGTAGGAAGTGATGACGTGAGCGTTGGCCGACACGCGAAGCCGTGATACGTCGATACCGCGACTGGTCAAGGCGTCGAGCTCCTCGAACAAGACCTCGAGGTCGATGACGACGCCGTTTGCGATGACGGGTACGACGCCCTCGGTGAGGATTCCGGAGGGCAAGAGGTGCAGCGCGTACTTTTCGTCCCCGATGACAACCGTGTGACCGGCGTTGTTTCCGCCGTTAAATTTGACGACGTGATCGATACGTCCCGCGATGAGGTCGGTTGCTTTACCCTTACCCTCGTCACCCCACTGGGCTCCAATGATGACTACTGCGGGCATGTCGATTCCTTCGATCGGCGAACTTTTCCAGTCTACCGTTTGGCGACGATGTGCTCTCGGATCCAGGAGTGCATGATGATGGCCGCGGCAGCCGACGCATTAAGCGACCGCGTAGAACCAAATTGTTCGATTTCGACGACGAGGTCGCTCGCGGCGATGGCTTCGGGCGACAGCCCCGGGCCCTCTTGGCCGAACAGCAACACGCACGCCTCGGGCAACGAGGTTTCGTCAATCGACACCGAACCCGGGACGTTGTCGACACCGACGACCGTCAGTTTGTGGGTCCTCGCCCATTCGAGAAATTCGTCGATCGTGGGGTGGTGAATCACATGCTGGTAACGATCGGTGACCATCGCCCCGCGCTTGTTCCAGCGCCGGCGGCCGACGATGTGGACCGTATTCGCGAGGAACGCGTTCGCGGTGCGAACAATCGACCCGATGTTGAGGTCGTGTTGCCAGTTCTCGATCGCGACGTGAAATCGATGACGCTTGGAATCAAGGTCAGCGACAATCGCTTCCATCGTCCAATAGCGGTATTCGTCGATGACATTGCGGGTGTCGCCATTTTCGAGGAGCGCTGGGTCGAAGTTGGGGGCGGTCGGCCACTCTCCACTCCACGGGCCAACGCCGTGCGTGGAAAGTTCGGGTGTCGCCGAATCGCGTTTGTCTTCTGTCACTCTGTTAACTTAGGGGAATGATCGAGACCCACATCGTGCAGGGCGACAACCTCGAACTATTGAGGCGACTGCCGGACGAAACGTTCCAGGTCGTGTATCTTGACCCGCCATTCAACACCGGTCGACGGCAAGAACGCCAATCACTGAAGACCGTGCGCGCCGAGGGCGGGACAAGAACCGGATTCGGCGGTGCGTCCTACGAGACGGTCAAGGGGATTCTGTACGGGTACGACGACGCGTTCGAAGACTATTGGGGGTTCCTCGAACCCCGACTTGTCGAGGCACACCGAGTGCTCACTGATTCGGGGACGATGTATCTGCACCTCGACTATCGAGAAGCGCACTACGCCAAGGTCGCGTTGGATGCGATGTTCGGGCGCGAGTGTTTCCTCAACGAAATCATCTGGGCTTACGACTACGGTGCGAAATCGACCACAAAGTGGCCGACCAAACACGACACGATTTTGGTGTACGTGAAGAACCCGGCGGCCTACTTTTTCGATTCGACCGAGGTCGATCGCGAGCCGTACATGGCCCCTGGGCTTGTGACCCCCGAGAAAGTCGCGCGCGGAAAACTGCCGACCGATGTGTGGTGGCACACCATTGTGTCCCCAACAGGCAAGGAAAAGACGGGGTACGCGACCCAAAAGCCCGTCGGAATTCTGCGGCGGATGATCGCCGCGTCGAGTCGGCCGGGGGATTGGGTCCTCGATGCGTTCGCGGGAAGCGGGACCACGGGTGCGGCCGCCCGTGAGCTCGGTCGCCACGTTGTTTTGATTGACCAGTCCGACGACGCCGTCGCGGTTATGGAATCGCGGCTCGGTGTTAAGGGGTCGCGGTCGGTTCCGGAGTTGCCTCCGCGCCCCGCGTAATCAGTTTGCCGGCAAGATCACCGTCGATGGGGTCGCCGCTCGACAGGTTCACAAAACAGTAATATCGCGTGTCTCCAGAGTCCCACGCCTCCGCTGAAATGGGGTAAGCCGACGACACGAGCAGGTCAGAGTAAGTCTTGGCGCTCGCCAGATTGAGGACGCCCTTGCGAGAACATTCCGCCATCGCGGCGTTCCCCACGATATCGTCGCCGGGGTACGACAGGTAAGACCCGTCTGCAGCGAGATCGCCGGCGTAGACGAGTTGCGCGGAGTGCGGGGTGGCACAATCGACCACGATAAACGTCGAGGCCCACGCGGTGTCAAAAGGATCGAGGCATTCACCTCCGAAAAGTTCGATGAACGAGTATTCGCCCGGCAGCTGAGCAGTCGTCGGTGCAACCGGCGCTTCGGTGACCTCTGGGGTCGGCGCGGCAGCCGGCGAAGCCACAAAACCGCCCGCGAGGAATGCGCCTATCGAAACGATGACGACAAGGATTCCCGCAACAATCAAAAGCAGGCGCTGGCGTAACTTCGCATCGTCAGCGGGTTTCGATTCGCGAGGGGCTATCTGCGTCGTGGGCCGGGGGCTAACCGGCAAAGTCGAAATCGGAATCGTCGCGGCCGACGTATCGGTCGACGAAAAGAGCGCGTCAATGAAGTCGATTCCGCTCGTTTCTTCCGACGGGGTGGCCGACGGTGTGACGACCTGTATGACCGGTGCAACGAGTTCGGGCACCGCCGTCGCCGGCAAATCAACCGCGTCAAGAGCCTCGGTTGGAGGGTAATCGGTTGCCACCGCCGGAATTGAGTAATCGACCGGGATCACCGGCTCGAACAACGTGACCGGAGGCATGTCGTCGGTCTCGAAATCGAGGTCAAGGTCGTGTCGGTTTGACGGCTTCTCGACCGACTCCCGCGGGACTATCGGAGTGGTCGGAGCGCTGGGCTCAACGGGCACGACGTGCTCAACCGGTGCTGAGTCGCTCGTCGGCGTCAGTCCGGCGAATGGGTTGACCACCGGGCGCGCGGCATCGGGGACTGTTCCGTTGTCGCCCTGGATGGCGCGATTAAAGGCGTCTTTGAGCCAGTCGACGTCGTCCCGAGAGTCGTTGTTGTCCTTGTCGGTCATAATTCCAACCCCAAATCACTCAGTGAAATCGCCGCTCGATATTCGTAGCCGGCGGCCTCGATAACTTCCTTTGCGCCGGTGTTTCGGTCCACAACAACGGCAATCGCGACGACAGTCGCGCCCACCTTTTCCAGCGCGGCAGCGGCAGCAAGTGGAGAACCGCCGGTCGTCGACGTGTCTTCGAGCACGATGACACGCTTGCCCTCGAGATCGGGGCCTTCAACCTGTTTGCCGCGACCGTGGTCTTTGGGTTCTTTGCGAACGACAAACGCGTCGTAATTCTGGCCCTTCAGTACACCCCGGTGCAGAACGGCCGCCGCAATCGGGTCGGCGCCCATGGTCAGTCCGCCCACGGCGGCGATGTTGGGGATGTCCGCGATGAGCTCGACCATGACGTCACCAATAAGCGGCGCGACGCGGTGGTCGAGGCTGACACGGCGAAGGTCGATGTAATAGGTCGCCTTCACTCCGCTCGTCAGAGTGAAATCGCCGAAAAAAACCGCGTTATCCTTGATGAGGGACGCGAGTTGCGAGCGGTCGTCGGTCATTCCTTAACCTTAGCGAACGCCTAAACTCGCACTCGTGCGCATTGCAACCTGGAACATCAACTCGATTCGAACCCGAGTCGATCGCGTCGTCGACTGGCTGGGTGCGAGCGACATTGATGTGCTCGCTCTGCAAGAGACAAAGTGCCGGGACGACCAGTTCCCGCGGGCCACACTCGAGTCGGCCGGCTACGACATCGTGTGCCACGGGTTGTCACAGTGGAACGGAGTCGCCTTCATCTCGAGGCTCCCGATGACGGACGTCACCGTCGGATTCGACGGGATGCCCGGGTTCGCCAAGGACCACGACGGTGATGACCCGCCACTAGAAGCCCGCGCAATCGGCGTCACGGTCGACGGGGTTCGCCTCTGGAGTTTGTACGTCCCGAACGGGCGGTCGCTCGATGACCCGCACTTCGATTACAAGTTGCGCTGGCTCGAGGCACTTCGAACGTCGACCGCATCGGAAATGGCGACGTTCGACCAGCTCGCGATCATGGGGGATTTCAACATCGCTCCCTTCGATGACGACTGCGGTGACCCGCGAATGGTTCCCGGCCTATCGACCCACATTTCGCCCGTCGAACGCGAATCATTCGCGAAGTTTGAGTCGATGAATCTGACCGACTGCGTTCGGCCGCGTGTCCCGGAGGGCTACACCTATTGGGACTACAAAAACCTGTCCTTCCCGCGTAATGAGGGTCTGCGCATCGACTTCATCCTGGGGTCGCCCTCGTTTGCGGCGAACGTCACCGACGCCTTCATCGACCGCGATCAGCGCAAGGGCGAACAACCGAGCGACCACGTTCCCGTCGTCGTCGAAATCGGTGGAGCGGACGAGGACGACGACCGCCCGATGTTTTGGTAACAGACGAAAGGAATACGAATTATGGCTTTAGAACCCACCGATGTGCGCGGTGTGTGCGATTACATGAACGACCCGTCAATGGCCGACCACATGCGATTCATGGCGGAAAAACTGGCGGGAGCAGAACTCGAATCGACCGTGCTGTTGGTCGACATCACCGAATCAAACGGCGTTTTCTCGATTGAAAAGAACGGCGAGACACGCGAGGTTTCCATTCCGTGGACGTTCCCCGTCACGAATCGCGACGACATGAAGTCGGCGCTCTTCGCACTCCTGGACAAGGCCTTGCTCGGCTGAGTCGAACTCAGCGACAAGTCAACGGACTAGCGCACGACCTCGCTCAGAGGCTTGCGCTCGCGCGGACCGGTTTCAGCATCGCGCCGGTCCTCGGGAAGTTTGTTTGGGTCTCCGAGCGCCCCGACGGCGATGAGGGACACAATCTCCAACGGCTCAGAAACGCCGAGTGCGATCGTGAGCGCGGCGATATCGAATCCACCCATCTGGTGGGTCATGTGGCCATCCGCCGTCGCCTGGATGGTGAAGTGCGCGACGGACTGTCCGAGGTCGTAACGCGCATAAGCGTTGTCCCGACCGGATGCGGTGACAGTGTTCGTGACGGCAACGACAAGCGCGCTCGCGTCGGGTGCCCAACCCGCGTTGAACCCCGAGAGGTCTTCGGCAATCTTTGCGAAGGTCTCGTCACCGCGATACCCGACGATGAACTGCCACGGCTGCAGGTTGTTCGACGACGGCGCCCACCGGGCTGCCTCGAAGGCCGGGCCCAAATCCGCTGCGGTCAGGACCGCGGTCGGGTCGAAGGACCGGGGGCTCCAGCGGTTGGCTAGGGCGTCGTTGATGGGGTACTCGGTAACTGCTCGCTTGCTCATGATGTCCTTTGTGTATTTGGGGTTAGGGGATGTTGCGGGAAATGGTGAGTGAGTCGCCATCGGGTGCCACATCAACCACAACCGCATCACCGTCGGAAATGTTCCCAGCGATCAGGGCGGTGGCGAGTCGGTCATCTATTTCGTGTTGCATCAGTCGGCGAAGCGGACGGGCGCCGTAGATGGGGTCGTACCCGCGTTCGGACAGCCACACGCGCGCACCGGGAGTGACACCAAGAGTGAGGCGGCGATCACCGAGGCGGCTGGCGAGTCGGTCCACGGTGATGTCTACGATGCGCTGCAGGTCATCGCTCGTGAGAGGCGCGAACACCACGATGTCGTCCAGACGATTAACGAACTCGGGTTTGAACACCTGTCGAACCGTCTCGTTGACGGCAATCTTCTTGTCCTCCCACGACAGGTCAGGGTCGACGAGGAAGTTCGAGCCGAGGTTCGACGTGAGGATGAAAATCGTGTTGCGGAAGTCCACGGTTCGTCCCTGACCATCCGTCAGGCGGCCGTCGTCGAACACTTGCAACAACAGGTCGAACACCTCGGGGTGAGCCTTTTCGACCTCGTCGAGAAGTACGACCGAATACGGGCGGCGGCGAACGGCTTCGGTCAACTGACCACCCTGTTCGAACCCGACATAGCCGGGAGGCGCGCCAATCAGGCGCGACACCGAGAACTTCTCGCCGTATTCGCTCATGTCAACGCGAACCAGGGCCTTCTCGTCATCGAACAGATAGTCCGCGAGCGCCTTGGCGAGTTCGGTCTTACCGACACCGGTCGGTCCGAGGAACAGAAACGAGCCGGTCGGTCGATTCGGGTCCGAGACCCCTGCGCGACTGCGGCGAACCGCGTCGGACACCGCGCGAACGGCGTCCTCTTGGCCGACGAGTCGTTTAGCGAGTTCCTTTTCGAGGCTCAGCAGTTTTTCGGTTTCGCCCTGTGTGAGTTTGTCGACAGGTATCCCCGTCCACGCCGCAACGACCGCAGCGATGTCCTCCTCGGTCACACGATCGTTGACCATGCGGTCGCCGATCTGTTCGCCCGATTCTGCTGACGCGATTGCCGCCTCAAATCCGGGAATGACCTCGTAGTTGATCTTGGACGCCTTTTCGTAGTCGCCCTCACGCATTGCGAGATCAAGTTCGATTCGGGCATCGTTGAGTTTCGTCATCAAGTCGCCAACGCCCTGCAGCGACGCCTTTTCGGCATCCCAGCGTTTCTGAAGTTCAGCGAGCGCCACCCGCTTGTCGTCGAGTTCGGCGTGCAGTTTAGAGAGACGATCCTTGGACGCGTCGTCCTTTTCCTTCTTCAAGGCGAGTTCTTCGATCGTGAGGCGATCGACGAGTCGGCGCAATTCGTCGATCTCGACGGGTGACGATTCAATCTCCATCTTGAGTCGGCTTGCCGCCTCGTCAATAAGGTCAATCGCCTTATCCGGCAGTTGTCGAGACGTGATGTATCGATTCGACATTGTCGCGGCGGCAATGAGCGCGCTGTCGGCGATGACAACCCGGTGGTGCGCCTCGTAGCGTTCCTTGAGGCCGCGCAAGATCGCAATTGTATCCTCGACGCTTGGTTCACCGACATAAACCTGCTGGAAACGGCGTTCGAGCGCCGCATCCTTTTCGATGTTCTCGCGGTATTCGTCAAGGGTCGTTGCGCCGATCAAACGAAGTTCGCCCCGTGCGAGCATCGGCTTGAGCATGTTTGCCGCCGCGATCGATCCTTCACCACCGCCCGCACCCATGAGATTGTGCAGTTCGTCGATGAACGTAATGATGCGACCGTCGGCCTCGTCGATTTCCTTGAGAACGGCCTTGAGCCGTTCCTCGAATTCCCCACGATATTTTGCCCCGGCAACGAGAGCCGCGAGGTCGAGCGCGACGATTTGCTTGCCCTTGAGGCTGTCGGGGACATCGCCCGCGATGATGCGTTGCGCGAGTCCCTCGACGACGGCGGTCTTCCCGACGCCCGGTTCACCGATCAGAACAGGGTTGTTTTTGGTTCGGCGCGTAAGCACTTGGGTGATCCGACGGATTTCGGCGTCACGCCCGATCACGGGGTCGAGTTTTCCGGTCTGGGCAATCGCCGTCAGGTTCACTCCGTACTGTTCCAGCGCGGATTTCTGTTCCTCCTGCGAGGAAGGGGCACCTTGCATGTTGGCCATGGTTTTCTCCTCGGGTCCTAGCGGTCGCGCCAGGGAAACGGTCGCCAGACGACGACCTGATTGGACTTCTGCGAGCGAGTACCGGCTCGAAGAGAGACGACTTCGCCGCCTTTACCCGCCGCAAAGACGCGGCTCCCCGGACGAGCGATCATCGCGTCGGCGAGCAGGGATTCGAGCTCGCGAACACGCTGATTGAGGTCGGTGACGGTGTTTTCGAGTTCAAGGATCCGGCGAATCCCCTCGAGGTTGAGCCCTTCGTTCGAGAGACGCTGAACCTCGCGCAATTGGACAATGTCCCTCATCGAATAGCGACGGGTGCGCCCAGCGGTTCTACCCGGTGACACAAGCCCGAGCCGATCGTATTGTCGCAGCGTCTGCGGATGCATCGCCGCGAGTTCCGCCGCGTGGGCGATGGAAAAGATCGGGTCGTCTTCGGTGAACACGGTTCCTCCCTTAGAGGCTTGCCTTGCCATAGAGCGTCTCGCGCGGACTGTGAACGTCGTTGAGGGTTTTGAATTCCTCGACGAGTTTCTTGGTCTTGTCCGAAATTAGGTCGGGCGTGACGATGAGGATCGTCGCGAGCAGATCGCCGCGCTTTCCCTTGACTGTCACTCCACGCTCGCGAACCCGCAGGACGCGGCCACTCGGAGTGTTCGCCGGGACCTTGACCTTGACCCTGTCGCCCTCAAGGGTCGGCACCTCGATTGTCGCACCCAGAATCGCTTCGGGGATTGTGATCGGAATATCAACGCGCAGGTTGTCCCCGTCACGATCGAAGACCGGGTGGTCACGAACCGTGACGGTAATGACGAGGTCGCCTGAGGCTCCGCCCGTCATCGATTGTTCGCCCTTGTCGCGCACACGAATTTTTTGCTTGTCATTCACCCCGGCGGGAATTGCGATCTGGAGCGGCCTGGCTCCACGGATATCGAGACTGACCTCGCCGCCCTGAATCGCGGTGCGGAAGTCGATGGTGATGTTTGCCGTGAGGTCGGCGCCCTTTCGGGCACTTGAGCGTTGCTGACCAGTGAATCCGCCTGCGCCGCCACCGAACATCCCACCGAATATGTCCTCGGGGCTCTGCTGAAATCGAGTTCGACTCCCGCCACCGAAGATGTTTCCAAAAACATCGTCGAACCCGCCCGGCCCGTTGCCGCCCGACGTGAATCGAGCGCCACCGCCCATCGCGCGAATCTGATCGTATTCCTGGCGCGACGACGAATCCGACAAGACGGTGTACGCCTCGCTGATTTCCTTGAATCGTGCCTCGGCCTTGGCATCACCGGGGTTCGAATCGGGGTGGAACTGACGGGCCAACTTTCGGTACACCTTCTTCAGCTCCGCATCCGACACGTCCTTCGAGACGCCGAGAACGGCATAAAAGTCCTTATCAAACCAGTCTTGACTTGCCACAGCGTCCCCCCTTCAACTATTCCGCCGGTGCGGCGACAGCGACCTTGGCGGGTCGAATCAGTCGATCACCGAGTGTGTAGCCCACCTCGACGACGTCAGCGACGGTCTCGCTCGTTGCGCCTTCGGTGGGCAGTTTCACGATTGCTTCGTGACGGTTCGGGTCAAACGCTTCGCCGACCTCGCCGACTGCAGCGAGTCCGAACCGGCCAAAACCGGTGCGGATCTTTTGCGCCACGATTTCCAGCGGGCTGCCGGCCAGGTCTCCGTGTGACTCGGCTCGATTGAGGTCGTCCATCGCGGGAAGGACGGCGCGAATCACTTCGGCGATGACGGCGTCGCGGTTAGCGGCGCGATCACGTTCGACGCGATTGCGGAAGTTCGCGAGCTCGGCTTCGGCGCGGGCGGCGCGGTCGCGGTATTCCTCAACCAGGTTGCGTTCGACCTCGCCGAGCATCGACTCGAGGAGTTCCTCGGCGTTCTGTTCGGCTGCTTCGTCCGCGAGGCTGGGTTCCCCCGCCTCGTCAGTCGTCTCCTCCATAGAGTCCTCGACTGGTTCGGTGGGGGGAACCTGCTCGTCGTTGTTCTGTTCGTTGTCCGACATGGTTATTTCGTGGAGTCCTTGTCGTCTTTGGCTTCTTTGTCTTCCTCGTCATCGACAACCTCGGCATCGATGATGTCCTCGTCGTCCTTGGTCGATTCCGGGGTCTCGTCACCTGCGGAGTCGCCCTGGTTCGCATAGATCGCGTCCCCGAGCTTGCCCTGGCTTGCCTGGAGCCTTTCGACAGCGGAGTCCACCGCGGCGTCATCCGTTCCGGCGAGCGCCGTCTTGAGTGCGTCGACATCGGCACGGACCTCGGACTTGACGTCGTCGGGGAGCTTGTCGTCATTGTCTTCGAGCAGTTTCTCGACCGAATACGCCATCTGTTCGGCGACGTTGCGCTTCTCCGCGGTTTCACGACGAGCGTGGTCCTCGGCGGCGTGTTCTTCCGCCTCGCGAACCATACGCTCGATGTCGTCCTTCGAGAGCGAGGAACCGCCGGTGATTGTCATCGACTGTTCCTTGTTCGTTCCCTTGTCCTTGGCGGACACGTGGACGATTCCGTTGGCGTCGATGTCGAACGTGACTTCGACCTGCGGGACACCGCGAGGAGCTGGGGCGATTCCGGTGAGTTCGAAGTTTCCGAGCGACTTGTTGTCGCGCGTGAAATCGCGCTCGCCCTGGAAGACCTGGATCGACACGGAGGGCTGGTTGTCGTCGGCGGTCGTGAAGGTCTCTGAGCGCTTGGTCGGGATGGCCGTGTTGCGCTCGATGAGCTTGGTCATGATTCCGCCCTTGGTCTCGATTCCAAGGCTCAGCGGCGTGACATCGATGAGAAGAACGTCTTTGCGCTCTCCCATGAGGACACCGGCCTGGAGCGACGCCCCGACAGCCACGACCTCATCGGGGTTGACGCCTTTGTTCGCATCCTTGCCCGCAAGCTTCTTGACGAGTTCGGCCACGGCTGGCATGCGCGTCGATCCACCGACGAGAACGATGTGGTCGATCTCGGACACCTTGATTTTCGCTTCTTTGATGACGTCCTGGAATGGTTTTGCCGTGCGCTGCAGCAGGTCCGCGGTCAATTCTTCGAACTTGGCACGCGTGATGGTCTCGTCAAGGTTGGCGGGGCCATTCTCGGTGAGGGACAGGTACGGAAGCTGTACGGACGCGCTCATCGAGGACGAGAGCTCCTTTTTGGCCTGTTCAGCTGCTTCCTTGAGACGCTGCTTGGCGATTTTGTCACCCGACACGTCAACACCGGTCGTCTCTTTGAACTGCTTCGCGAGGTAATCGACAATGCGGGCGTCCCAGTCGTCGCCACCGAGACGGTTATCACCGGCGGTCGCGCGAACCTGAATCGTGCTGAAGTCGTCGTCCTTGCCCACTTCGAGGAGCGAGACGTCGAACGTTCCACCACCGAGGTCGAAGACGAGAATGAGTTCGTCTTCCTTGCCCTTGTCGAGACCGTACGCGAGAGCGGCGGCAGTTGGCTCGTTGATGATGCGCAGAACATTGAGACCGGCGATCTCGCCTGCCTCTTTGGTCGACTGGCGCTCGGCGTCGTTGAAGTACGCAGGAACGGTGATGACCGCGTCGGTCACCTTGTCGCCGAGGTAGGTCTCAGCGTCGCGCTTGAGTTTCCCGAGGATTCGCGCCGAGATTTCCTGGGCGGTGTACTTCTTGTCGTCAACGTCCTGAGTCCACGTGGTTCCCATGTGTCGTTTGACGGACGCGATGGTGCGGTCAACGTTCGTGACGGCCTGGCGCTTTGCGGTTTCACCGACGAGCACCTCGCCATCCTTCGTGAATGCGACGATCGACGGAGTTGTGCGGAAGCCCTCCGCGTTGGCGATGACGGTGGGTTCTCCACCTTCGAGGACCGCGACGACCGAGTTGGTCGTTCCGAGGTCGATTCCAACAGCTCGTGCCATTGTGTCTTTCCTTCCCGCCGTTGCCGGCGATGTTTCGGTTTGGTGTGAAAATCTCGCGGTCGCCACCAGTCTGACTGATAACTTGAGCCGCGTTGTGTCAAGTTTGACATCTGGGGATAACTTTGTCAAGTCGACGTCGCAAAACTTGAGCGTGTGTCGCTCATATCTAAAGGTTTCCGCACGGTACTTCCCAAATTCACGCGCCACGCGCTAGCGTTATGCCATGACGAACAACGCCGTTAATCAGGCCCGTGGCAAGACTCCCCTCATCCAGACAATTTCTTGGGCGCTGTGGGACTGGGGAACCTCCGCGTTCTCGGTCCTCATCACGACGTTCGTGTTTGCGCGTTACATCGTGTCGGATTACTTCATCGACCCCGACGTCGTCGCGGCGCACAAGCCGAGGCCCGGCGTCACCATCGAAGGTGGCTTCGAAGAGCGGGTTTACAACGCAGCGAGCTCGGCATTGACCGCCAACCTCGGCTGGGCTCTTGCCATTGGCGGTGTGGTCGTCGCGATCCTCGCGCCCATAGTCGGGCAGCGAACCGACCAGGGTGGTCGACGTCGTCGCTGGCTCGGAATCAACACGCTCGTCGTGATTGTGGCGACTCTCGCGATGTTCTTCGTCGAGGGAACTCCCGACTTCTTTGTTACCGGTCTGGTGCTCATCACTGTCGCCACCGTGTTCTACGAGATGGCGAACGTCAACTACAACGCGATGCTCCTCCAAATCTCGACCCCCAGCAACGTCGGTCGAATCAGCGGTTTTGGCTGGGGGCTCGGTTACCTCGGCGGGATCGTTGTCCTCGTCATCGCACTGCTCGGATTCATTCTCGGCGACGTTCATTGGTTCGGAGTCACCGAAGACGCAGGGCTCAACATCCGTTACATCGCCCTGCTGGCAGCCATCTGGTCGGCCATCTTCGCAATCCCGGTTCTGTTGTTTGTGCCCGAGAACACGGCGGTCGACCCTGACGCCAAGCTTGGAATTTTCGGTTCGTACGGCAAGGTGTTCCGCAAGATTGCGAGCCTCGCGAAAAACGCCCCCGAGACGTTCTACTTCCTCATGGCGAGCGCCGTCTTCCGTGACGGACTAGTCGGCGTGTTCACGTTTGGCGGAATCCTCGCGGGCAAGGTCTTCGGGCTGTCGGACACCGAGGTGATCTTCTTTGCGATCGGTGGAAACCTCATCGCTGGCCTCGGCGTGTTTGCCGGTGGAATCCTCGACGATCGCTTCTCGTCGAAGGGCGTCATCGTTGGTTCGCTTCTCGGCCTCGTGATTTCGGGCACAATGCTGTTTATCCTGCACGACGGCGGCACGATGGTCTTCTGGGTCTTCGGCCTGTTGCTCACGATGTTCGTCGGTCCTGCACAAGCAGCTGGTCGCTCGCTCCTCGCTCGCCTCGCTCCAGAAGGAGGTGAGGGCGAGCTCTTCGGTTTGTATGCAACGACGGGTCGCGCGATCTCGTTCATCACGCCGGCGCTCTTCGCGTTCTTTGTCACCCTCGGAGGTGCCGACTACTGGGGCATCCTCGGAATCGTCGCTGTGCTGGCGCTCGGTCTCGTGCTGATGTTGCCGCTTCGCCTGAAGTTCGTCCGGTAGCTAGCGCCCGATCTCCACGTCGGGCAGCGGTGTCGCCGAGACGTCACCGCGGAGGCGCTTGAGCAGCACCTCGGCTGAAATCAGGCACATCGGCAGTCCGATTCCTGGAATAGTGCTGGACCCGACGTAATACAGGTCGTCGACCTTCTTCGAGACGTTGCCCGCACGGAACACTGCGCTCTGCATGAGCGTGTGCGCCGGTCCGAGGGCGTTGCCCTTCCAGGCGTTGAGGTCGTTCTGGAAGTCAGCGGGGCCCACCGTTCGGCGAAGAACGATGCGGTCGCGGAAGTCGGGGATTCCTGCCCAGTGCGCGATTGCGTCAATAGTCCGATCGGCGATTTCCTCAATCGAGGTGTCGCCCTTGCCATCCAGGCCTCCCTTGCCAAGCGTCACGTCGGCGGGGCAGGGAACCAGAACGAAGATGTTTTCGTGTCCCTTCGGTGCAACCTCGTCGTCCGTCGCGGACGGCCTGCACACATAGAACGACGCAGGGTTCGGCATGGTGGGAATTTTGGCAAACACCTGCGAGAAGTTCTCGTCCCAGTCCTCGGTGAAAAAGAGGCTGTGGTGCAGCAGTTCGGGGAGTTTTCCCTTGACCCCGAGGTACATGAGAACCGCGCCGGGACTCGGCGTCTTGTTCTCCCACCAGGTGTCGGGGAAGGTCTGGAGGTCGTCGGGCAACAGCTGCGTCTCGGTGAAGTGCAAGTCGGCACCGGACACCACGATGTCCGCGTCGATCGTGTGTTCGACACCCTTCGCATCACGGTAGGTCACACCCGTTGCCTTGGCGCCGTTGACTTTGTCGATGGTGATCGACGTGACGGGCGAGTTTGTGTGAATGACGACGCCGGCTTTGATGGCGAGGTCACGAATTGCGTGAATCACCCGAGTGAACCCGCCCTGCGCATACAGCACGCCGTCGACCAAATCGAGATGGCTCATGAGGTGGAACATCGCGGGCGCGTTGAACGGGCTCGCCCCGAGGAAGACGGCAGGGTAGCCCAGGATTTGCTTGGCTCGGGTGGACTTGACGTGTTTCCCGACAAACGACCAGATCGTCCCGGTCAACAAGCGAACGAGCGTGCCGATGCGACCGAGGACCTCGCGATTGAACAACGGCAAAAGGCTCTGGAACGACGAATACAGGAAGTACTTCTTGGCGACCACGTATGTTTCCGTCGCGGAATCGAGGTACTTTCCGACCGCCACACGCGAACCCGGTTCAATCTTTTCGAACATATCGATGTTCTTGTCCCGTCCGACCTCAATGTCGACGTGTTCCGAGGGCTTCGCGCCCTTTGGTTCGAAGAACACGCGGTAGCCGGGGTCCAGGAGGCGCAGGTTGAGTTCCTTGGCGCTGGACGAACCCATCAGTCGGAAATAGTGGTCGAACACCTCGGGCATGAGGTACCACGACGGGCCGGTGTCGAAACGGAAGCCGTCCTTCGACCACGTTCCGGCGCGACCGCCGACTATCGGCAACGATTCGAGCACGGTGACGCGATACCCGTCCTTCGCGAGAAGGCCCGATGCACCTAGACCGCCGATTCCGGCTCCGATGATGACGACGTGTTTCTGTGTCATGGATCTACTTTCCGCCGCGCACGACGACGCGGACTGCAATGAGGATTTTTTCTAGGTCGTTCACGCGGATGCGTGTCGATTTGACTGTTTCTGCCGGGGTCGAGCGAATTCGCGAATTGAGTCGCGCAAACAGCCCGTGCGCGAGTCCGACGGCCCGAGCCGCATCACGGGGCAACAGCGGAATCGTGCGCGCCGCCGCATCTAGATCGTCGGCGATGTCATCGCACAAACGGTGCTTGTCGTCCTCGGCAAATTTGGAAATCGTTATGCCGGGGAAGTACGAGCGCCCGAGATCGTCGACATCCGCTGCGAGATCACGCAAGAAGTTGACCTTTTGAAAAGCCGCCCCCAGGGCGCGTGCGCCGTTGTAGAGGGTTCGCGCGGTTTCGGTATCGGGCTTGTCGTCGCGGATGAACACCGCGAGGCACATCAACCCGACAACCTCGGCAGACCCGTAGACATACGCGTCGAACGATTCTTGGGTATAGACGCGGTCGGAAAGGTCCATTCGCATCGAAGTGAAGAACGGTTCCACGATGTCTTTGTGTATGTTGACGGCCCGCGCAGTGAGTGCGAATGCATGGACAATCAAATTCGTCGAATATCCGGTTTCCATCGCCCGGTAGGTATCGGCTTCGAGGGCATCGAGTTGCCGCCCGGCCTCGGACGTCGTCAGTCCAGCCTCGACCGCAACGCCGTCGACGATTTCGTCGGCAAGGCGCACGAGCGCATACACATTGTCGATGTGCTGGCGTGATTCCCCAGACAAAATGCGGGATGCCATCCCAAACGACGTCGAGTATTCACGAATCACCAGCGATGCCGAGCGTTCCGCAACACGATTGTAGAGGGCGAGTCGAGTCATCGTTTCGCCACGAACATCAAGGTCTTTTCCAACAGCACCATCTCAGGATAGCCTGAGTAATCATGAGCGCAGTCGAAGAATTGGTCGTCCTCCTCGCCGAGGACGGTACACGTGTGGGGACCGCGCCGAAAGCGACGGTCCACACCACCAACACCCCATTGCACCTCGCTTTTTCGTGCCACGTGACGAATGCCGACGGTGAGATTCTCATCACTCGACGCGCACTGTCCAAGTTGACGTGGCCTGGCGTGTGGACTAATTCCTTCTGCGGCCACCCCGGTCCTGACGAGTCGATGGACGACGCGATTCGCCGACGTGCAGAGCAGGAATTGGGCATCACCGTGCGCGACATCCGACCCGCACTTCCGGACTTCCGATACCGTGCTATCGATGCCTCGGGAATCGTCGAAAACGAGATCTGCCCCGTTTTTGCCGCAACTGTCGTGGGCGAACCGAACCCGTCACCCGCCGAGGTCGCGGAGTGGCGCTGGGTCAACCCCGACAACCTGCGCGCCGCAATCGAGGGGGCACCGTTCGCCTTCAGCCCGTGGCTCGTGTGGCAACACGAACAGCTGGTCGAATCACGCCTCGACTAGAGCGCGGTCTTGTGGAAGTTCTTCCACGAACGTGACGCCGTTGGTCCCCGCTGACCCTGGTAGCGACTTCCATATTTGTCGCTGCCGTAAGGATGTTCGCTCGGTGATGTAAGCCGGAAGAAACACAACTGTCCGATCTTCATGCCGGGCCACAACTTAATCGGCAGCGTCGCGACGTTGCTCAGTTCGAGGGTGACGTGTCCGCTAAACCCCGGATCGACAAAGCCCGCGGTCGAGTGCGTCAATAGCCCGAGCCGGCCGAGCGACGACTTACCCTCAAGGCGCGCTGCGATGTCATCGGGCAGAGTGACGAGCTCAAACGTCGACCCTAAGACGAATTCACCAGGGTGCAAAATGAAGGGCTCCCCGGGATCGACTTCGACTCCCCGCGTCAGATCGGGTTGTTCCTCGGCCGGGTCGATGAATGGGTACTTGTGGTTGTCAAACAACCGAAAGAACTTATCGAGTCGCACATCGATGCTGGACGGTTGAATCATCCCCATATCGAGCGGGTCGAGCTGGACGCGCCCCGATTCGACCTCGGCACGAATATCGCGGTCACTGAGAAGCATGGGATGAGCCTATCGTTTCGGCGTTCTCAACCGGCTTTGGAAAGCCTGGCTGAGATCAGTCGATTGAGTGAGATGTTGTTTTCTGCTGCTTCGGTGGCAAGTCGCTGATGCAATTCGGGCGGAATTCGGAGCATCAGTTTCCCTGAGAAATCTCGCTCAGACAATGGCGTCGGCGGCGTCTCTCCGCCCTCGATCATTTCCACCACGATGTCGGCAACGATTTGTTTGATGCCCTCAAACGCGTCGCGTTCGCTTTCGTCAAGCCAGGCAAGTGACGGGAACTCGGCCACCGTGCCGACAAATTCGGAGTCGCGCGCACTCCATTGAACGCTGTATTTGTAATGAGTCGGATCAATCATGAGAACTATCCCCCTCCATTTTGTCTATCAGCACGAGCAGTTGACGAACCTGATATCCCTTTGCTGATTTGCCGCGCGATTTAATCACAATGCGGGGGTCCTCGAGCAATCCCGTTCGAAAAATGATGTGTGAGCCTCCGTCGTGGTGCGGTGCCCCAAAAAAATACACACAAACCGCGAGCAGCTCGGCAAAGCGCGCATTTTCAGGACTGTTCCGCAGATTTCGGAGTGATTTTTTGATCTTCGTCACCGCGGAACGATATCAATGATGATACTACTTCTGGCTGGGTATCAACAGTTTGTTTCGCGGGGCGCCAGGGTTTTGCGTCGGTGGTCGGGTATACCCTAGGCGACCTTCCACCAACAAGGGAAGTGAACGGAGAACGGATGGAAATCACGATGGACGACGCAGTAACGCAATACATCAAGGCCGAATACGGGAGTTCGATGATGACAACCGGCTGGATGCTGGTTGTCTCAACCGCCGAGGGTGCTCTCAAGGGTGCGCCCAACGGCTTTGTCATGATTCATAACGAGGGGCTTCCGCAACACACGCAATTGGGGCTTTTGCAGTCGGGCGTCAATTCAGTGACTCACGACCAAATGTTCGAGTGGCTCGGACAGTCAAGACCCAAACCGCCGCCGTTCTAGCCACTACTCGAGGAAGTCGTTGTCCTTTGCGGTGCGCATGAAGTCGACGACGCGGCGATCAACCTGGATGTCCGTGGGTTGTAGTGTGCGCGACAGGAAAACGCCGTCCAGGGTTCGGATGCGCGAGAACGCAACGTAGGCCTGGCCGTTGGCGAACGCGCCGCGACCAAAATCAAGGACAGCGGAATCGAGCGTCTGGCCTTGCGATTTGTGGATCGTGACCGCCCACGCCAAACGCAGCGGGTATTGCGCAAAAGTCGCCATCACGTCGGCCTCGACACTGTTCGCTTCGGGGTCGTAGGTGTACTGGATTTTTTCCCACTGAACCGGCTGGACTTCGACAGAGTTGCTGGGGTCGGTATCGAGAGCGACGTGCACAGCTCCGTCAACCTTGACCACGGTACCGACAGAACCATTCACCCAACGGTTTCCGTCAGCGATGGAGTCGTTTCGCAGGAACATGACCCGCGCGCCGGGCTTGAGTTCGAGTTCTTCTTCGGCCGGCAGTTGTCCACCGAAGTCGCCATCGATGATGGCCCTCGCGATCTTCGGTTTTCCCGGCAGTTCCTTGAGTGCTTTTGAATTGATGCTCTTCGCGCTGACGTTAGTGGTTGCCAGCGTCACGGTGCCCTCGGGGATAGGCCTGCGCGCGCCGATGTCGTTGAGGACCGCGCCATCGGTCGTCGTCATCTGACCGCTGCGCATGCGGTCGAGGATGTCGCGGAATTCGGCTTCGTCCTGGCGTTTGACGTCCGTCAATTCGACGACGCGCGGTTGCGCCTCTCCCCACACCTTCGAATCGAAGAACCAGGGGGATCGATAGTTGTCCATGAGGTATTGCTTTTCCGGTCCGTCCTTGAGCACGGGAGGAAGCTGATAGGGATCGCCGAACATCACGACCTGGACGCCGCCGAATGGTTCGTTCTTTCGCCCTCGGGTCGCCCGCAGACGGCGATCCAGTCCGTCGAGTAAATCGCAGCGAACCATTGAAATCTCGTCGATGACGACGGTGTCGATTCTGCGCAGCAAAACGCGGGCGTCGTCCGACAGCGGGTAGAACTTGGTGTGATCGGTCACCAGCCCGATGGGTAATCGGAACAGCGAGTGGATGGTTTGACCGCCGACGGTGAGGGCCGCGACGCCCGTGGGGGCACCGATGACGAGCGATTTCGATGTCTGCTCGACAAATTCTTGGAGCAGCGTCGATTTGCCGGTGCCGGCTCGTCCCGTGACGAAAACATGTTCGCGAGTGCCCTCAATGATGTCCATCACGCGCGCTTGTTCGGGCGTGAGTTCAAACACAATGGCGCCTTTCGTCGGATTCTCCAGAGTACCCGCCTACCCTTTCGCAGCGCGGAGGCGAGGCGCAGTTGGTGACAAATCCGCGACGATTTACCTGTTGGGCGGTCGGCGCTTCTCGAGTTTCTCAAGCATCGCGTTGTATCCCTCGAGTTCAGCGTCATGGTCGCGGACCGCTTGGCGGTCCGAGCGTTTTGCCTCGCGCTCGTCTGATCGAATCCACGACAACACCACCATCGCCGAAAGAATGAGTGTCGGCAGTTCGCCGATTCCCCAGGCGATTGCGCCACCGACCTGCTGGTCGACGAGCGGAGAATCACCCCACGTCCGTCCCATCGCCCCGAACCATTCGGGTAACAACAACGAGGTTCCCGTCATGAGCGACAGCCCGAAGAACGCGTGGAAACCCATCGTGCCCATCAGGAGAATCATGCGAACGGGGTACGAGGTTCGATGCGGTGACGGGTCAACACCGATGAGCGCTTGGACGAACAGGTACCCCGCGAGCAGGAAGTGCAGAATCATCCACTCGTGACCGAGGTGCGTTGTCGACGCCCACGACAACAGCGGTGAGTAGTAGAACACCATCAGTGAGAGCCCAAACACCACGGTCGACACGAGGGGATGGCCGACGAGTCCAATCCACTTCGAGTGAATGATTCCGAGTAACCATTCACGCATCCCGCGCGATCCGTCGTGACGGACCTCGATCGCCCTCGCGACGAGAGTCACCGGCGCGGCCAGAACAATCCCGACGGGTATGAGCATCGTCAACAACATGTGCTCGATCATGTGCGCGCTGAACAGGAATTCGCCGTAGACCGCAACCCCGCCGCTCGTTGTGTAGACGAGAATCGCCATGGCCCCGACCCACATTATCGGTCGATGCATCGGCCAGGCATCGCCGCGGCGGCGAAGGCGTTCGACTCCCCACAGATAGAAAATGCTCGTGAAGACAGCAAACAGTGTCCAAATCAGGTCAATGTTCCAGGTGGTGACCGCCGCGGTCCACGTCCACTCGGCGGGCAGAATTCGTCCCGTCAGAATCTCGGCCGGCGTCATCGGGCCTGTCAGGGTCTGTTCGATGGGCGGCGCAGTTCGCGCAAGTCCCGTCGCGAGCCCGACGACGACACCCAGAATCGCCGTTTCCAACAGCGCGAACCCGGCAACCCCGCGCGTCGAATCGAGGTGGGGAATGATGGCTTTGCGCCAGCGCGCACCCAACAGGGCGAGGATGACGACCGCGGTCGCTTTGACAAGGACGAGAATTCCGTATTCCGACCCGAGGTTGTCGAACGATCCGATTCGAATGATTGCACTGGCGGTTCCCGTGATCGCGACCATGGCAATCGAGAGCAGAGCAATCGAGGAATACCGTCGCAGCGCGTCTGCCCTATTCGCCCCAAAGGCCATGGCCACCACCGTTGTGGTGAGCCCGCCGGTCCACAGCGAAACGAACACGATGTGCAAGACCAGTGAGTTGATGGCTAAACCGTGGTTGGCCATCGTTCCCGAATGGCTCATTTCGGCGAACGGCCACGCCGACGCGACAGCAACGAGAAACGCCACCGCGAGCCAGAACGGACGGCGAGCAATGGCGACCACCGTTGTGGCAACGACAGACAGACCCGTTGCGATGAGCAGCAATCGCCCGAGATTGGTTTCCATCACGAAGAACCCGAAGTTCGCGTCGAACCCCTCGTCGAAGTTCAATGCGGCGCCGACAACCGTGAAATAGGTGAAAACGATGTAGGCGACGAGGGACAGGACCCAGACAATTCCAGCCCCCAAAACCAGGTTGAGGGTTCGATTGGTGGGAGTGCCCGGCGGCAAAACAAATAAGGCGACCCCGAGTCCGCCAATGACCAGCCCTCCAGCGAGGGAGACGATCATCTTCAGGATTGGGGCACCCCAGCGAACTAGATCACCCGTATCACCGAGTCCACTGGCGTGGCTTGCCCCACCCAGTTCCATTGCGAACCACAATCCCGCAATTGCCGCAACCACGAGGGCAAGAGCGACAATCAGGCGTGGGCGATTCACCGTTTGAGCCTACCGAGCGAATCCGGGCAAAAAGAAAGGGACGGAGTTTCCCCCGTCCCTTTCCGAAAGCGAAAGCTACTTGACAGCAGCCTTGAGCTTCGAACCAGCCGAAACCTTGACGCCCTTTGAGGCGGCGATTTGGATGGTGGCACCCGTCTGGGGGTTGCGTCCCTGACGAGCGGCACGGTTGGTGCGGTCGAATGCGACCCAACCGGGGATGGTGACCTTGTTACCCTTGGCAACTTCGCCGGCAACAGTGGTGAAAAGAGCGTCCAGAACGCCGTTGACGGCGACCTGGCTCTCTCCGGTGTGTGCAGCGATTGCCGCAACGAGCTCGGATCGGTTCATTCGAGTCCTCCTGAGACTTTGTTGATGAAGTGCTGAACCTTGCGTTTCCGCAAGTTTTAGCGCTTTCAGACTACCAAGAAGACTTCTTTACGCCTGGCAATTCCCCACGGTGTGCCATTTCACGGAATCGGACACGCGAGATGCCGAATTTCGAGAGGAAACCACGGGGACGGCCGTCGATGGCGTCACGTCCGCGCACGCGAACGGGCGACGCGTTGCGGGGAAGCTTCTGAAGGCCGAGCCGCGCGGCCTCGCGTGACTCGGCGGTTCCGTTGACGTCAACGAGTGCCTTCTTGAGTTCGAGACGCTTGGTCGCGTAACGAGCGACAATCACCTTGCGCTGCTCGTTACGAGCAATCTTGCTTTTTTTCGCCATGGTTAGCGCTCCTCACGGAATTCAACGTGCTTACGGACAACTGGGTCGTACTTCTTCAGAACGAGACGGTCGGGGTCGTTACGACGGTTCTTGCGGGTGACATAGGTGTACCCCGTGCCGGCGGTCGAACGCATCTTGATGATGGGCCGGACATCTTGCGACTTCTTAGCCATTAGAACTTCACCCCACGAGCGATTAGGTCGCGCATGACGGCGTCGATTCCACGCACGTCAATGGTTTTAATTCCCTTGACCGAAAGGGTCAGGGTGACCTTACGTCCGAGAGTGGGCACGTAGTAGGTCTTCTTCTGGATGTTCGGGTCGAACCGACGCTTCGTACGTCGGTGCGAGTGCGAAATGCTGTGTCCGAAACCAGGAACGGCTCCGGTCACCTGGCACACTGCTGCCATGGTTTTCTCCTTGTAGTTACCGTGGGGGACGAACCCCACCCAAGATCACTTGTCTGCAACCGTTTCGGTGAAACAGTCGCGGCGTGCGCGCGTGAACGCGCAGCCTCTCAAGGGTACGCGATTAATCCGCGACACACAAACTCAGGTGGAACAGGCGGCGCATCGGCCATAAATGTCGGCGATGTGCGAGTCGGTCACAAATCCGTGTTCGTGGGCGGTTCGTGCCGCCCACTCCTCGATTTCACCGCCATCCACTTCGACGGTTGCGGCGCATTCGGTGCACACCAAGTGGTGATGGTGGGCCGTTCCGCACGCCCGATAAACCTGTTCACCGCCTCGCGCGACGGTATCCGCTAATCCTTCGTCGACGAGCGCTTGGAGCGTTCGATAAACGGTTGCTAGTGACGGCGCGTCGTTTCCGAGAAGAGCGTGCAGCTGCTGCGCAGAGACGAAGTCGGTGGCCTCGGTCAACGCGGCCACCACGGCCGATCGCTGTTTGGTGCTGCGCTTCACCCCACGAGCCTAGTCGTGGTCTTTCGCACCCTTGATGTGGATGTGGTCGTCGTGATGTTCGATGCCGTGTTCTTTGTCGAGGTCTTCGTGGATTTCATGGCGAAGTCGCGGCAGCAACCATCGCTTGTAAACCACACCATACAAAAACGCGACAAAGAGTCCGTCGAACACCACTTGCCAGATCAGTTCCGAAACGATGTGGGCCGGGTCAAGCGTTATCGACCACAATTCGTCCCAAAATGACATTCCTGCTTCGTGCGCCTCAGCGGCGAGCTTATTGATAATCATTCTCACACACTAGCAGTAATGAGAACGGTTCGCAATAACTAGTCCAGCAGCATCGCGGGTTCTTCGATGATGCTCGCGATATCCGCCAAGAACCGGCTGGCGACATCACCGTCGACAACCCGATGATCGAACGACGCGCCAATCGTCGTTACAGAGCGAACCTCGACGCGACCATCGACAACCCAGGGCTTTTGCTTGATCGCCCCTAGAACGACAATGCTGACTTCGCCGGGGTTGATGATGGGGGTTCCGGTATCAACGCCGAACGAGCCAAGATTCGTGATTGTGATTGTGCCGTTTGACATGTCGTCAATCGTCGTCTTGCCGTCGCGAGCCGTCACCGTGAGGTTCTCGAGCCCAAGTGCCAACTGCTTCATGTTGAGCGTGTGCGCCTCTTTGACGTTCGGCACGATGAGACCGCGCGGGGTCGCCGCCGCAATACCGAGGTTGACATAGTGGTGAACGATGATGTCCTTGTCGGTCCACGACGAGTTCACGTTTGGGTTTCGCTGAACCGCCCAAATGACAGCCCGCGCCATGACGAGGAGGGGTGAAACGCGAATCCCCTGGAAATCGGGCGATGCCTTGAGGCGCTTGACGAAGTCCATCGTTCGCGTCGCATCGACGTCAACGAAGACCGACACGTGCGGTGCTTCGAACTTGGATTTGACCATCGCGATCGCGATCGCTTTACGCACGCCCTTAACGGGAATGTATTCCTCGCGCTCACTCGGCCATTCGGGGGTTTCCACATTCCGGAAAACGGTCTTGACCTGAGATTGACGAACCACATCGTCACGCGTGACCTCGCCGCGTGCCCCCGTAGCCAACACCGTGGCGATATCAACGCCGAGTTCTTTCGCGAGCTTGCGCACGGGGGGCTTCGCCATGACGGGGGCTGCTCCGGCTGGTGGGTACACGACGGGTTCCCCGTCTGGCGTGGCGCTGGGAGTTTCGGCAGGAGTGCTGGGCGGGGTGCGCGAACCTCGTCGTGACGTCACCTGGCCGGCACTTCCATAACCGACAAGGACCGCCTCTGCGACGGGTTCCGTCTTACCCTTCCCCTTAGCCTTGGTGTCCAGCGCGGGGTTTGCAACCACTGGTTCGGGAGCGGGGTGAAGGGTCGCGGGAACCCCGGTCTCGGAATCGACTTGAATGATCGGAGTGCCGACGGGCACGGTGTCACCTTCGCCGACAAGCAGTGCCACGATGGTTCCCGCGAACGGGCTGGGCAACTCAACGAGAGACTTCGCCGTCTCGATCTCAACCAAAATGTCGTTCACGGCGACGACATCGCCCTTTTTCACTCGCCACTGGACTATTTCGGCCTCGGTCAGGCCCTCACCAACGTCGGGGAGCGGGAATTCAACTACGGCCACGGTCAGTATCCTCTCGCTCGATCGACAGCGTCGAGAATGCGGTCAACGTCGGGAAGGAAGACGCCCTCGAGGTTCGCGGGTGGGAACGGAACGTCGAACCCGCTCACTCGCAAAACCGGTGACTGCAAGAAGTAGAACGCGCGTTCGGCCACGGTGGCTGCGATTTCCGAGCCCACGGACGCATTCCCCGGTGCTTCCTGCGCCACCACGAGTCGTCCCGTTTTCTCGACCGATGCGACGATGGGGTCGTAATCGACGGGGGACAGCGACCGTAAATCAACGATCTCGAGGCTGATCCCCTCGCTTGTGGCGACCTCGGCCGCGTCGAGCAACATCGCGACCATGGCTCCGTGACCGACAACCGTGACGTCCGTTCCGGTCCGAACCACTTGCGACTGGTGCGCTGGCACCGGAGTGCCGTCGATGTCGACGTCCCCCTTCGGCCAATAGCGCGCCTTCGGTTCGAGAAAAATGACGGGGTCGTTCGACTGAATCGCCTGTTGGATCATGTGGTAACCGTCGTTGGGCGTGGCCGGCGACAAGACGCGAAGCCCTGGCGTGTGCGCGAAATACGCCTCGGGGCTTTCCTGGTGGTGCTCGACCGCGCCGATGTGTCCGCCGTAGGGGATCCGGATTACGATGGGGAAAGACTGATCACCCTGGTGACGGGACGTTTGCTTGGCGAGTTGCGACACGATCTGGTCGAACGCGGGAAACACGAAACCGTCGAATTGAATTTCGCAGACGGGACGGTATCCGCGCATGGCGAGTCCGATTGCCGTTCCGACGATTCCCGATTCTGCGAGCGGAGTGTCCAGAACGCGGTTTTCACCGAATTCGTTCTTAAGACCCTCCGTTACGCGGAAGACGCCACCGAGAGTGCCGATGTCTTCGCCCATCAGGAGAACTTTGTCGTTCTCGCGCATCGCACGCTGGAGACCGAGGTTGATGGCTTTCGCCATCGACAGATTGTCGGTCATCGGTCACCCCCAAACGACGCCTCATAGTCGGCGAGCCAGGCCTTTTGCGCCGAGATCAATGGGTGTTCGTCCGCGTAAACGTGGTCAAACATGACGTCCGTGGACGGAGGCTTGAGCGCGAGGACTCGTGCACGAACATCCGCGGCGAGGTCTTCACCTTCCGCCTTTACTGTGGCGAAAAACTTGTCCGATTCGCCCTTGGCTCGCAGGAACTTTTCGAAACGCGCGATCGGGTCTCGTTCCTTCCACAGGTCCTCTTCGGATTGTTCACGATACTTCGTCGGGTCGTCACTCGTCGTGTGCGCACCGAGGCGGTAGGTCTGGGCTTCGATGAACCGAGGGCCCTTGCCGCCGCGTGCGTCATCAAGTGCCACCTTCGTCACCGCATAGGAAATGAGAACGTCGTTGCCATCAATCTGGCACGAATCGATTCCAAACCCTTCGCCGCGCTTGTACAACGGGCTGCGTGACTGACGCGACACCGGGACAGAGATGGCGTATTGGTTGTTCTGCAGGAAAAAGACGATGGGCGACTGATAGGACTGCGCAAAAACGAAGGCCTCGCTAACATCCCCTTCGCTCGTTGCGCCATCGCCGAAATAGACGATTGTCGCTTCGTCGACATCGGGTTTGCCCGTTCCCGATTTGCCGTCCATCGCGATGCCCATCGCGTAGCCCGCGGCGTGCAACGCTTGTGTCCCGAGGACGATTGTGTACAGACGGAACTTCGAGTCGTTGGGGTTCCAGCCGCCGTTCGTGACTCCACGGAGCAACGACAGGATCGCAACAGGATCGATCCCGCGAATTCGTGCTACCGCATGTTCGCGGTAGGACGGAAAAATGGTGTCTTGGTCGCGTGTTGCGAACCCCGAACCAACCTGTGCCGCTTCTTGACCGAGGCTCGGCACCCACAACGCGAGTTGACCCTGGCGTTGCAGGTTTCCCGACTCAATATCGAATCGTCGCGTTACCACCATCTCGCGGTAGAAATTCTGAAGTTGCGCATCGCTCAATTTGTCAACGAGCGCACGATATTCCGCCGTCCGATCGCTTTCGACAAGAGTCCCGTCGATCGACAGCAGTTGAAGAGTTGCCTCGGTATACGGCATGAGTCAAGACTAGCCGTAACGACGCGCGTGGCGCAGTCGGTCGTAGGCTGTTGGCATGGCTCGATTGCTTTTGGCACTAATCATCAACACCGCCGCTCTGTGGATTGCAGACTCGTTCGTTGAGGGCATTCAACTGATTCCTTTCGACTCAGGCGAGGCGAACCTCGTTCTTTCCTATGCGGCAGTAGCCGCGGTGTTTGGAGTCGTCAACGCCGTTATCGGCAATTTCATTCGAATCGTTGCCTTCCCGCTGTACCTGCTGACGCTTGGACTGGTCGCCCTCCTCGTCAACGCCGGTCTGCTGATGCTCGTCTCTCAAGCGACGCCCTACATGGGCTTCGGTCTTGTGATCGACGATTTCTCGTGGGGTGTCATCGGCGCGCTCGTCATGTCCCTCTGCAATTGGCTGATCGGTATCGCGCTGCGCCCGTTTATGAGCCCGGTGTCCGTCACTCGCTAAGCGTCGATCGGAACCACATCGCGGTTCCGTGACCATCGATTCGGAGCCGCTCCTCAAGTGTCAACAGTCCCGGGTCCCGGACACGTTCAACCCTCCCGAGTGACTGCTGATAGTTCTTTGCAAGATGCGCCTCGGTGCCCGTTGCACGAGGTTCGGTATGCACTATCCACGTGGTGCCCGCTGTCCCGCGAATTACTCCACCCAACGCGGGAACGGGGTCCTCGGGGTGCACAACGTGAACGATGGGAACATTCGCCGGTGACTCGACGAGGCCTGCGGGTGTGCCCGCCGTGAATACCGCCTCCACCGAGTAGCGACCCGAGTTTGCGATCGCCAGCGCAATCGCTCCACCCTGTGAGTGTCCGGTAAGGACGATGGGTGTCGTGCCCGTCACTCCGGCGTAACCCAGTGCAGATTCTGCTGCCGACATCGATTGCGAGGCGCCGGACGCGAGCATCTCAGTATTCGCGCCGACCCACCACGGATTGTCGGGGCCTGCGGCGAAGTCGGTGCCAGCAAGATACACCTCGAACCGGGGGCCGCTTGCGGTCTCAAATCGGTCGATGCGGACGCGCTCCGAGCCGGTGGGAATTCGAGCAAAGCGTTCCGAGAAATCCCGCGGCGCGTTAGCGTTGTCAATTCGTCGTGTCATCGTGACCGGCTCCCACGGCGCGGCAGCCGATTGCCAGGGGGCGTGGGTCAGCACCCATTCACTAACGCGCCGAACCGCTGGCCACGGTCCGCCGGTAGCCAGAGCTGCGCGAGCCCACTCGGATGGTTCAATCGTGGCAATAACGCCCTCAAGGTCAGCATGAACACCCGCGATATCTCTCACGACGTGTTCTAGCTCCCACTGCAGAACAAGTCGTTCTGGTGCAGAATTCAGACGCGCCGATAACCCCACGTGCATCGCTGCGTTCGCAACCGTGGCGGCTACTCGGCGCAGGTCGTCGGATCGAACGAGAAGCGCATCGAGTGTGTATCGAAAAGTGTTCGACTCGACGGAAATTGGGGGGATCAACCGAGTGACTGCGTCCGCATCGCCAGGGCTATCAATCGCGACCGGAAATCCGTAACGACATCGTCGTAGGCGATGCGAGCCGGTCCAACCCAGCCTGGTCGATTGACGGAACGCTCGAGATCAGCGATGGCAGCACCGAGAAGCTCCGTTGGGTTGACCAGATTCACGAATATCACCATCACAGCGTGACGGATGTTTTGACTTGGCTGCATGACAACGAAGTACTTGGTGGAAGGGTGGTGCGCACACGTCTCGTGGGGATAAAACTGCGAGAATAGGGGTATGGCCCTTTCGCCCCAACCGCTCAGTCCTTTGGACGGACGCTACCACGATACGGTCGCCGAGATTGGTCAACATCTGTCCGAAGCGGGACTCAACCGTGCGCGGGTTCATGTTGAAATCGAGTGGTTGATCCGCCTCGCAGATGAAGGCCTTTTTGGCGCGGAACTGAGCGCCGACGAGCGTCTTGCCTTGCGTGATCTCGCGACGAACTTCGGTGATGCCGACGTCGCTCGGATCGCCGAACTCGAGTCAACGACAAGGCACGACGTCAAGGCGGTGGAATATCTCGTTCGTGAACACCTCGAACGTCTCGGCTTGTCACGCATCGCCGAGCTAACACATTTCGCGTGCACAAGCGAAGACATCAACAATCTGTCCTATGGAATTACCCTGGGGGCAGCGGTTCGCGAGGTGTGGCGCCCCGCTATGGGTGTTGTGGTCCAGAAATTGACGGCTCTCGCGACATCCGAACGAGACACGCCCATGTTGTCTCGCACCCACGGGCAGGCCGCGACGCCGACGACGTTTGGCAAGGAAATAGCGGTTTTTGTTCATCGACTCACCAAACTCCTGGCTGACGTCGACGCGGTTCAACTGGCAGGCAAGTTCTCGGGAGCGACCGGAACCTTCTCTGCTCACGTCGTCGCAGCACCCGAGGTCGACTGGATTCGTGTGTCGCGGGAATTCGTCGAATCCGTCGGGCTCGAGTGGAACCCGTTGACTACCCAAATTGAATCGCACGACAGCCAGGCGGCACTCCTCGCTCGGATCAGTCACGTCAACCGTGTGCTACACAACCTGTGCACGGACGTGTGGACCTACATTTCGCAGGGTTACCTCACACAGATCCCGGTGAAGGGGGCGACGGGTTCATCGACGATGCCCCACAAGGTCAACCCCATCCGTTTCGAGAACGCCGAGGCGAACCTCGAGATTGCGTCCGCGTTGAGCGATGCTCTTGGCGCGACGCTCGTAACGTCACGACTTCAACGCGACCTTACCGACTCGACCACCCAGCGAAACCTTGGTGTCGCGCTCGGCCACTCACTGCTCGCCATTTCGAACATCAACGCGGGGCTGGACGACATCACCGTCGATCGCGCGGCGTTGCTCGACGATGTAAAGACCAACCTTGAGGTCCTCGGTGAGGCGATCCAAACGCTGCTGCGTGCCGAACGAGCAGCCGGGACGACGACAATCGAGAATCCTTACGAATTGCTAAAAGACCTCACGCGGGGCAAGCGTTTGACCGCCGAGAATCTGCGGACGTTCATCGAAGGTCTTGACATGTCGGCAACCGGGAAAGCGCGACTGCTCGAACTCACACCGGCAACCTACGTCGGACTCGCGTCGAAATTGGTCGATTACCTTCGCTAACCGTGCGGGTTGTTGTCCGACTTCGGTAACTGTGGGCTCATCGCGAGGACCATCATCGCAAGACTGATGATGGTGACGACGAATCCCCCGCCGCCCGCGATTGCCGCAAGGGCAAAGTCTCGCGTCACCATCAAGACGATGCCTCCGATGAATAGTCCGGCCACGGACGCCAGTCCGACAAGTTCGGCCGGTCGAGTTTTATCGCTTCGTGCCATGGGATTTCGCCTTCGCTGTCGTCGTTGTTAATTTCGAGGCTGCGGGCTTGTGCGCCGATCGCCGGGCCTTCACTCGAGAATCGATTGCGCCGATCAATCCAAAAATACCCGCGATGATCGCCCAACCCCCCGTCAATCCGGCGGCCGTCCTGTCGTCGGCATCGATGGTGAAGTACAGAATCGAGAGCCCCACAGCCAGTACACCGGTTGACCAGAGCCAGATTCGGTCGCTTCGGGTAAAGGCTCTAGAGGTCTCAAAAGCCACAAGAGCAATCGTCAACGACAGCGCGGTGGTGGGAGACATCCGGCTTGCGATTAGTCCCAGCAAGGCCAGCGCGGCGACAACCAGCGTCGACCACCACGCGACGGCGTTCATCACAGTGGCTGGCCCACCACGGGATAACAGAGAAACCACGATGACAAACGTGAGCCACTCAAGGCCTGTATAGGTCGAGTGCTCGTCGGTGAGCGTAATGGCCACTCCCGCAATGAGGGCGGCGGCGTAACGCGCAAACGGCTGAATGGCGGCACGGACCCTAGCGACAATCACGAACGGTTTTCCAGAATCTGCCATGTGTAAAGACTACGGGATTGCGAATTGAGGTTTCTCCGACTAAATCTTTGCCATATCGCTGAAACGCGAATAGTGGCCTTCAAACAGAACAGATAGCACGCGCATCTCACCGTTGCGGTGCTTCGCGATGTGAATCTCCGCATCGTTGCGGTTTTCGCCTTGTTCCGCGAAACGCTCGCGGTGTAAGAGAAGCACAATGTCGGCGTCTTGTTCGAGCGATCCGGACTCTCGAAGGTGCGACAGTTGTGGCTTCTTGTCCGGTGCGTTTTCCGGTCCGCGGTTGAGCTGAGAGAGCGCCACAATCGGGACGCTTAGTTCCTTCGCTAAGAGCTTGAGTGACCGCGAGAATTCGGAGACTTCCTGCTGACGATTCTCGACCTTCTTGCCACTCGTCATGAGTTGGAGGTAATCGATTATGACGAGTTTGATGCCGTGTTGGGCCTTGAGGCGACGGCATTTCGCGCGAATTTCGGACAGCGTCAAATTAGGACTGTCGTCGATATAGAGCGGAATGTCATCGAGCCGCGACTGGATGGTGTTGATCCGCTTCCAGCCTTCAGACTTGAGGTCTTTTGACTTGCGAATAGCGTTGAGCGGCACGCTCGATTCAGCAGACAACAAACGTTGGGAGATTTCGCTCGCGCTCATTTCGAGTGAGAAAAAAACCGTCGGGACGTTTGATCTCAGAGCGGCGGAGCGGGCAAAGTCGAGCGCGAGCGTGGATTTTCCCAGGCCGGGACGGGCGGCGATGAGGACGAGTTGCCCTGGGTGAAGCCCGTTCGTGACGTCGTCGAGCTCGCGAAATCCGGTGGGGATGTCAAGCCCCTCTTTAGCCGATTTCGCTTGTTCTTCCATCTCGTTGACCGCAATCTTGACGGCGTCGCGCAGTACGATCGCGTCTTGGGCTCCCGCTGAGCGGCCAATCGCAAAGATTTCGACCTGGGCATCGTTGACGAGCTCACTCGGGTCGCCTTCGGCGGCGTATCCGAGTTGAGTGATTCGAGTTCCCGACTGCACAAGTTTTCTTAGAATCGCTTTGTCAGCGACGATGCTCGCGTAGTAGCTGGCGTTCGCAGCGGTCGGCACCGACGATTCGAGCGTGTGAAGGTAACTCGCGCCGCCGATTTTGTTCAGGTTGCCGTCGCGGGTCAATTGATCGGTGATCATGATGACATCGGTCGGTTCCGATCGAGAAAAGACCGTGTTTATCGCGTTAAAAATGATTTCGTGTTTGGGGAAATAGAAATCTTCGCCCTTGATGAGCTCGAGTACTTCGACGATGGCATCGTTGGACAGCAGCATCCCGCCGAGCGTGCTCATCTCGGCGGCCTGATCGTTGGGTGGGACGCGGGTGTCACCGGTGCCTTCGGGCACTAGTTCGAGTTTCGGACCTGCCATCGATGATCACCTCCTGGGTCAACGTTTCGTGCGGAATATTTAGTATGCGCGCGAGAACGGACATCGGACTGCGCCACGCCACACGAACACGATGAACGCTACGTTTAACGCCCGACCAGCGCAACTACCCCTGTGGATAAGCCTGTGGGCAACATGTTTAGCACGCCGTACAGTGCTGTGGATGGGGTGGGGATAAGTGCGACAAAACACCCTGGTTTTTTGTCGATAAAGTTACCCTGACCGCGGATTTTAAGTTTTTGCCGGCTGTGGGAAAACTTGTTTAGAGTTTAGGTTGAACCTTGAACTTTTCCACACTCCGCCCGTGTCACGTTAAATGTTGAAGCGCCCGTCTTCGTTTCCGAACACGGGCGCTAAACGAGGGTCTCGCGAGGCTACTTGCGAGCAATCACCTTGAGTGCGAGGGTCGCGGACACGCCGTCGTGGAGACGGACAGTCGCCGAGAAGGCTCCCGTCGACTTGATCGGGGTGGTCAACTCGATGGTGCGCTTGTCGATGTCACCGAGCCCGGATTCGGCAACCGCCGCCGCAATATCCGCCGTCTTGACCGAACCGAACAAACGACCTTCAGAGCCCGCGGAGGCCTTGACCGTGATCGTGGCACTTTCGAGCTTTGCCTTGAGAGCCTGCGCTTCGTCAAGCGAGGCGAGCGCGCGCGATGCGCGAGCCTGCTTGATGTCCGTCACCTGTTTTTCACCACCACGGGTCCAGAGGATCGCGAATCCCTGGGGAACGAGGTAGTTGCGGGCGTAGCCGTTCTTGACGTCAACAACGTCTCCGGCAGAGCCGAGGCCAGTGACCTCGTGCGTGAGAATGAGTTTTGCCATTGTCGTACTCCTTAACGGCCAGCGCCGGCGTAGGGGAGAAGCGCCATTTCGCGTGCGTTCTTGACCGCACGTGCAATGAGTCGCTGTTCCTGGACCGAAACGCCCGTGATTCGGCGTGAGCGAATCTTTCCGCGCTCCGAAATGAACTTGCGAAGGGTTGCGACGTCCTTGTAGTCAATGACGTCGATTTTGATCGCACGTGCGGGGGGAAGCACCTTCGCTCCCTTGCCTACGCGCGGCTTGCGGCGGTCGCCGGTTGCCTTTCCTGCCATGATTATTCCTTTTCGTGAAGAGTTAGTTAGAACGGAGCGTCGTCATTAGAGGGTTCGGCCGAACCTGCGCCCCAGGGGTCGCCGCCAGCAACGGGAGTGGCCGAGGCTGCCCAGTCGTTGCCGCCAGCAGGAGCAGACCACTCGGTGTTGCCGCCAGAGGTTGCGGCCGAACCCGGTGCGCGGGTGACGGCTGCGGTTGCGTATCGAAGCGAGGGGCCGACCTCGTCGACTTCGAGTTCGATTGACGTTCGCTTTTCGCCTTCCTTCGTTTCGAAGGAACGTTGTCGAAGTCGACCGGTCGCAACAACGCGCGACCCTTTCGACAGTGACGAAGCAACGTGCTCCGCGAATTCACGCCACACGCTTGCACGGAGGAACAGCGCTTCGCCGTCCTTCCACTCGTTGCTTGCTTTGTCAAACGTTCGAGGCGTCGAGGCGATCGTGAAGTTCGCGACGGCGACACCGTTCTGCGTGTAGCGAAGTTCCGGGTCGGCGGTGAGGTTACCGACAACTGTAATCACTGTGTCGTTAGCCATGGTGCTTACTCCGTCGTCACTTCGGCGAGCGTTGCAGCTTCCGCTGCTTCGATGGCCTGCGAGGCAATGCGGGCTACGGCTTCGTCTGCACGAAGAACCTTGGTGCGCATGATCGACTCGTTGAGTCGGAGCTGGCGCTCGAGTTCCTGCGTGGTCGCGGGGTCTGCGGTGAAGTTAATGACGGCATAGATGCCTTCGCTCTTCTTCTGGATTTCGTAGGACAAACGGCGGCGGCCCCACAGATCGACGTTGTCGACGGAGCCTCCGCCGTTGGTGATGACGCTCAGGAACTTATCGAGCGTCGGTTGTACGGTGCGCTCATCGACCTCGGGGTCGAGAATCACCATTATTTCGTAGGGATGCATGACGTAACCCACCTCCTCTGGACTCAGCGGCTACAGAATTTCTGCAGCAGGAGGGTTGTGCATCTAGTGCTCGTCGCCCTGAGGGCAACCGTCCAAGAATAGCCCATACAAGGGCTTAGGACAATTCGCGTCCCGCAGCCCACGCTCGAAGGCGCTTTTCTGCCTCGTCCTCGCCGAGCGGTCCCTCGTCCAAACGCAGTTCCATAAGGAACGCACGGGCCTCACCGACAACACGGCCGGGCTGCACATCGAGGATCATCATGATCTGGTCGCCGTCCAGGTCGGGGCGGATCGCGTCGATTTCCTCACGTTCGCGGATTTCAGAGATTCGAGCTTCGAGGTCGGTATAGGCCGCGTCCATGAGGGCGAGCTTCCTGTCGTTTCGGGTCGTGACATCACTGCGAACAAGAATGTGTAGGCGCTCAAGTTCTTCGCCGGCGTCCCTGACATAACGGCGAACCGCGGAGTCTGTCCACTCTCCCTCGCTGTATCCGAAAAAACGAAGGTGCAATCGAATGAGGTTGCACACTCTGGCGGTCGTGTCGTTGTCAAATCGGAGCGCGTGCAACCTCTTCTTCGCAAGACGCGCGCCGGCCACGTCATGGCCGTAAAAAGTCACAACCTTTGTGTTGTCGAACGAGCGCGTCATCGGCTTACCAATGTCGTGCAGCAGCGCAGCCAACCGACCGATGGTGTCCGGGGAGGAATCCGGGAATCGTTTCCGTTCCAGTGCAATCGACTTCGTCAGCACCGTGAGTGAGTGTTCGTAGACGTCCTTGTGACGACCGTGTTCGTCGTGCTCGCGGATGAGAACAGGAATCTCTGGGAACACGCGATCGAGAATGCCCGTGTCAACAAGCGTTCGGATACCGGGAACCGGATCAGGTGCGTCGATGAGCTTGATGAATTCGTCCCTAACCCGCTCCGCGCTAATCATGAGAATCGAGTCCGCGAGCGCCGTCATCGCAGTCACGACCTCTGGGACAAGGGCGAACTGCAGTTGGGCGACAAAACGCGCAGCCCGCATCATTCGTAGCGGGTCATCCGCGAAGGATTGTTCGGGCGTGCCCGGTGTCCGCAGTCGTTTTGCGACAAGATCGTCGAATCCGCCGCTTGGGTCAACCAACGACAGGTCAGGGAGGGAGAGCGCCATGGCGTTGACCGTGAAGTCGCGGCGCAACAGGTCGTCCTCGATTCGACTGCCGAACGCCACAACCGGCTTGCGGGTCTCGCGGTCATAGGTGTCGCTTCGGTAGGTAGTAATTTCAACCTGCTCACCCTCAACGCGAGCGCCGATTGTGCCGAAGTCGCGTCCGATGTCCCATGTCGTTGTCGAAATCGGCGCAACCACCCGCAGGATCTCGTCGGGTGTCGCATTCGTTGCAAAATCAAGGTCCGTGAGTTCTCGGCCAAGAAAAGCATCGCGTACCGGACCCCCCACGAGAGCGAGCTCGAATCCGGCTTCCACAAAAGCAGCGGTCAGCGTCGAAACGGTTCCGCTGCCGGCGAGGGCCGTCAATCTCGCCATGGCCTCAGCCACGCTCTCCATATCGCTTCAGTCTAGACTTACCGCTATGTCGGCCGTCGAAAATGTTAGGGTTCGTCGCGCTCGCGCCAGCCTCACGGTCGCGGCAATCTTCGCACTTTTGAGTTTTGGCGCGGTCCCCGCAGAAGCCGCCTCTCCGCCTGCGTTTTCCGTTCTTGTTCCCATCGTGGCGTCTGGATCGTCATCAGACTTGATTGATGCCAGCAAGATGTCGAGGCTCGTATCGCCGGGTGGTTCCTGGGCCCAGCTAACATCTGCCGCAATCTCTCATGGTGCGACGATCGCCATCGATTCGCGAATCGTCGCGAGCATCACGGCGCTCGGGAAGAACGCGCCGGCGCCCGTATCCGCGTGGCTGGCCTCTGTCACACGATCTCGGCCAATTTATCTGCCGTGGGGAAACGCAGACCCGTTCCTAATCGCCGATACCGGACCAAGTTACCGCGTCTCGACCATCCAACTGAGCGAGATTTCGGGTGTCCCCTCAGCCGACATCATCGGGTGGCCGACCGGTCGAGCCGGGGACACGCAAATCCTGGGTATCGCCAAGAAGTTGGGATTTGGGCGCCTCATCGCGGGCGACGAAATGTTTCCCGGGCTCGCAAATGCCTATTCCTCCGCTGCGAGCGCCGCGATCGCCGAAGCGGTCGGACCCGTTTCCGGGGATGACCCAGTCACCGTGGCAGCGCACCTCCGCGACTCATCGAACGGCCTGCTGACAGTCGTTCTTCCGCGCGACCCCGCCTCCATCGACGGAAAACGTGTCGTTGCCTTCCTCAACGCGTTGTTCCAGGGATCCGAAAAATCAATTCGCTTCGTGCCCGCCGAGGTGGCGAGCGGTGCAATCGTGACGTTCCATGACGTTCCCACTGACACCATCCAATCGCTCATGTCCCAACATCGCCTCGACCGTCTGGTATCCGAAATGGCGTTGGATCCTCGCGTGATCACCACCCCGCGCCTTCGTCAGCTCTGCGTCATCGCGGGGCTGGTCGCCACCTCTCGCTTCCCCGTGGCGGCTCGCGCACACACCCGAACGGCTAAAACCTACGAGGACTTTGTTTCGTTCTCAGTCGGAAGTGATTTTACGGTTCTCGCTAATACAGCCGAGTTGCCGTTAACAATCACGAACAACTCAACGACCGACATCACCGTCAACGCACGCGTCAACGCGGTCTCCGGAATTGTCAGCATTCCAACGCCGAACCAGACGATCATGATTCCGTCGGGCTCTAGTGCCCAGGTTACGGTCCCGATGATCTCAGTTGCTAACGGGAAAACCTCACTTCGAGCGACACTGACCACAACAAGTGGCATTGTCATCAGCGATCCGGTGTTCATTGAAATCGAGGTCCAAGCAGAGTGGGAGAGCATCACTCTCGTGACATTTATCGCCATTGTTGCGTCGATTATGGGCATCGGAATTGCCCGCACTATTCGTGATCGACGGCGGCGTTCATGACAGATCGAATCGGTCGGTCGTCCATCCTCCTCGCATCGGGCACAATCGTGTCAAGAATCCTCGGATTTGTCAGTGCGGTGGTTCTTGCTCGCACTGTCGGTTTGATTGGTTCCGGCGCCGATGCGTTCGCTCTGGCCAACCAACTTCCCAACAATGTCTATGCGATTGTCGCGGGGGGAGTGCTCAGCGCGGTGTTCGTCCCGCAGATTGTCAACGCGCAACTTCACACGGATGGCGGCGCGAAGTTCATCAACCGCTTGCTAACCCTGGGGATGTCTGTGGTTCTGCTCGTGACGGTGATTGCCGTAGCGGCTGCGCCGTTTCTCGTTCGCTTATACACTCAACACACCGCCGACGGTGGGGGTTATGGATTCGGCCCGGCGGAGCTGGCGCTCGCCACCGCGTTCGCGTGGTGGTGTCTTCCCCAAGTCTTCTTTTACGCCGCGTACAGCCTGGTCGGCGAGGTCCTCAACGCGAAGGGCATGTTTGGCCCTTTTACGTGGGCGCCCGCCCTCAATAACATCGTCGCTATCGCGGGAATGCTGTGGTTTGGGCAACACTTCACGGGGAGTGTGTCCGTTGCGGCGGATTGGGACGCGACCGAAGTGGCCACCCTTGCCGGGACAGCCACGCTTGGCGTGGTTGTTCAAGCTCTTGCCCTTTTCGGTTTCCTCGGTCGTGCGTCAATTCGATTTCGACCCGACTTCCACTTTCGCGGCGTTGGACTCGGAACGACAACCAGGTTGGCCGCGTGGACGTTCGGAATGATTGTGGTGACTCAACTCGCGGGGATTGTGCAAAGCAACATTGCGTCACTAGCAACCGCCTACGATGAGCCGGGCCTCGCCGTTCTGCGGTTTGGATGGCTCGTCTTTATGCTTCCACATTCGGTGATTACCGTATCCCTTGGAACTGCGTACTTCACGCGAATGAGCACGGACGTTCGGGACAAGCGCTGGGATCACCTCGAGTCGGACATTCGGGACTCACTGACGCGCATTTGCTTATTCATGGTCATCAGTAGCGGAGTGTTGTGGTTGACCGCAACCTTCGTCGCCATCGTGTTCGCGGGCGGCTCGGGAAACGGAATGGCAAACGTCATCGCCTTATTCTCGATTGGGCTCGTTCCGTTCGGGGTGGTCTTCGTTCTGCAGCGAATCTTCTATGCGCTTGAAGACACGCGGACACCATTCTTTGTGCAACTGGTTCAGTCGGTGGTCTTCACTATCGGCGCGCTATTTGCGGGCGCCGGGCCGGTTTCCCAGATTGCCAATGGAATCGCGCTGTCGATGAGTGTCTCAATTTTCGTCCAAGCAATCCTGATGGTGATCTTTGTTCGGCGGCGTCTCGGTCGCCTGGGCGGAAAATCCTTGGGGAGCTCGCTGGCTCGCTTTGTGGTCGCTGTCGTCCCCGCGCTCGCTGCCGGATTCATCGTACGCGAAGCGTTGCCGCCAGCATCCGCCTCGACCGAACTGTCCATTTTGTGGGCCGTTGTCATTGCCGGTGCGATGGGTGCCGTCTATCTCGCCGTGCTCGTCGTCGTGCGAGACACCTCGGCCCGCGAGTTGTTGGCGCCCCTGCGCCGCCGAGGGAATAAGCGACCCTAAACTCGACTTGAGACTCTTGCTGGAAGGAACACTGTGCGCGACCTCGTCATAATCGGATCTGGCCCGGCCGGATACACCGCTGCAATCTATGCGGCGCGGGCCGACTTGAAACCCCTCGTCATTGCCTCAAGCGTCGAAATGGGTGGCGACCTTATGAAGACGACCGACGTCGACAACTACCCGGGGTTTCCCGAGGGTGTGATGGGCCCCGCCCTCATGATGGACATGCAGGCACAAGCCGAGCGCTTCGGAGCCGAGCTGGTCTTTGACGATGCGACGGCAGTCGAACTCGATGGTCCGGTAAAGAAAATCACGCTGGGCAACGGCGAAACCATCGAATCGAAGGCTGTCGTTCTATCGATGGGTAGCCAGTATCGTCACCTCGGACTCGACGACGAAAAACGTCTTTCCGGTTTCGGTGTCTCGTGGTGTGCAACCTGCGACGGTGCGTTCTTCCGCAATCGCACGGTTGCCGTTGTTGGCGGTGGAGATTCGGCGATGGAGGAAGCGACGTTCCTGACCAAATTTGCCGACACGGTGTATTTGGTTCATCGTTCCGACCAGTTCCGCGCGTCCCCCGCGATGCTCACTCGTGCGAAGGCTGACCCAAAGATTCAATTTGTCACGAGCGCGTCCGTGACGGGGATTATTGGCACGGACTCCGTGTCCGGTCTTTCCCTCACAATGTCCGACGGATCGCCGAAAACGCTGGATATCGACGGGCTTTTCATTGCGATCGGTTCTGACCCCCGCACCAGCCTGATCGAGAAACAGGTGACACTCACCGAGACCGGTAACGTCGCCGTCGATGGACGCTCGTCGCGAACCAACATCGCGGGCGTCTTCGCAGCCGGCGATTTAATTGACCCCACCTATCGTCAGGCCGTTGTAGCCGCCGGTTCAGGCGCAGTGGCCGCGATGGACGCGCAGCACTTTATCGAGTCCGGCGCAAACCAGTAGTCGGCTAGAATTAAGTCCCAATCGATAGGAAAATCATGAGTGCTCGCGATGTAACAGATGCAACCTTTGACGCTGAGGTGTTGCGCAACGACAAGCCCGTGATTGTTGACTTCTGGGCACCCTGGTGTGGTCCGTGCCGCACGGTGTCCCCCATTCTCGACGCCATCGCCGAGGCACACGCCGACAAGATCGACATCGTCAAGTTGAACGTTGACGAATTCCCCGACCTCGCCATCGAATACAACATTCTCGGCATCCCCGCGATGAAGGTCTTCAAGGGCGGAGAGGTTGTCAAGAGCATCGTGGGCGCTAAGCCGCGGCCCGCTCTCGAACAGGACCTCGCCGAGTTCCTCGCCTAGGCGCGTCTCACGTTCTGTCACGCTGTCGGTGACAGAAATCCCGCCGGCTCGTCCACCGGCCCGCATCATTAGTCGTTTGCTGAAACTCCGAGTGCGCCCGCAATTCGATTGAGGTCAGCGACAGTGGCAAAGTCAATCGTGATGGTCCCGTGCGTTCTGCCCACGGCAATCTTGACGCGGGTATCGAGCTTGTCTCCCAGTTTGCTCGCGATAGCCTCGAGGTGGTCGCGTCGGGCGCCCGGCTTGGGTATCACTTTGTCGGGTTTGGGTTTGACGTTTCCAAGCGACACCGCGGCGGCTTCGGCGGCTCTAACCGAGAGTTCCTCATTGACGATCTTGGTCGCCAATCGTTCTTGGGCAGCAGCATCTGTCACGGACAGAATCGCTCGAGCGTGACCTGCTGACAGGACTCCCGCGGCGACTCGCTGCTGAACCTTAATTGGGAGCTTAAGGAGTCGAAGGGTATTGGTGACCTGGGGTCGCGAGCGCCCGATTCGCTTGGCAAGCTCGTCCTGCGTGATTCCAAAATCCGACAACAGCTGTTGATAAGCCGACGCTTCTTCGAGCGCGTTGAGGTTTGCCCTGTGAAGGTTTTCGAGCAGAGCATCACGCAACATGTCCGCGTCTTTCGTGTCACGAATGACCGCGGGAATTTCCGTGAGGCCGACGGCCTTGGCGGCCCGGAGTCGCCGTTCCCCCATGACGAGTTCGTACGTGGCGTTGGTTCCCGTTCCGCTGAGTGGTCGAACGACAATAGGTTGGAGCACGCCAAATTCACGAATGGAGTGTTCGAGCTCGGCCAGTTCTTCTGGGCGGAACTCCGTTCGCGGTTGGGCGGCATTCGGGATGACATTGTTGGGGTTAATCAGTTGATACCGTGCGCCAGGAACATCTCGACTCGCTCCGGTACCGTCCTGCGGGAAAAATACGTCCACACCGCGATCTGAGACGCTCGCTCCTCCGGTGGGGATCAGCGCGCCAATACCGCGGCCCAATCCGGTTCGCTTTTCGGCCATGTCAATACACTCCTCGTTCGGCAAATTCGATGGCCGCTTCGCGGTATGCGATTGATCCAACCGAATCGTAGTCATAGTCAATTACGGTCTGTTGAAAACTGGGCGCCTCAGAAACTCGGACAGAGCGGGGGATAACCGCCTTGAAGACGATGTCGGGAAAGTGTCGGCGGACCTCGTCGGCGACCTCCCTCGACAGGTTGGTTCGGTGGTCGTACATCGTCAACAGGACAGCGGAAATGCTGACGCGGGGGTTGAGGAAACGCTGAACCATCGAGATGTTATCCCACAGCATGGTGACGCCCTCCAACGCGTAGTACTCGGCTTGAATCGGAACGAAGACTTCGGTTGCCGCGGTCAAGGCGTTGACGGTCAGCAAGCCAAGGGAAGGTGGGCAATCAATAAAAATGTAGTGCGGCGCGTCATCAAGGGACGCCAAATATTCCTCTAGGGCACGTTTCAGTCGCGTCTCGCGCGCCGATGCTGGAACCAGTTCAATCTCGGCGCCGGCCAGGTTGATGGTGGCCGGAACGCACCACAGGTTCACGTTGCCAGGGCTCTGTTGCAGCACCGACTGAATAGACGCCGAGCCTAGAAGGACCTCGTAAATGCCCGGGATTTTTGCGTGGTGGTCGATGCCGAGCGCCGTGGACGCGTTTCCCTGGGGGTCAAGATCGATAACGATCACTCGCGCACCCAGTCGTGCGAGGGCCGCCGCAATATTGACGGTCGTTGTGGTCTTCCCGACCCCGCCCTTCTGGTTCGATAAGGCCACGATCCGGGTCTTGGCGGGAAGAGGAGCCACGCGGCGTGCCAGGGCATCACGCCTACGTGTGAGGTCCATGAGTTCGGTAGCGAGCGGCGTTGCGTCATCGTTAGACATCGCACACGCCCCTTTCTGGAAGTTGTTGCCGGCGTGGGGTTACCCCCGCGCGGTGATGTTTCACGTGAAACATCGAGGTGCCCAATCGGCTATTCAACAATAGCGGTGAACAACCTGGTCGGCTCGTCCACTGTACCTTCGCCGAGGACGCGGGATTCCGCCGCAGTGATGTTGTGGCGGGCGAAGACGCTCGCTGCCTCGACAATCTCGTTTTCCAGGCGTTGGCCTTTGAGCAACGCCAACTGGCCACCAGAGACAACCAATGGTGTCAATAGTGGAATGAGGCCCTTGAGGGCCTTGACCGCGCGCGCGGTGACGACATCAAATGCCCGTCTCGGGGCGAACTCCTCTGCCCGTCCTGTGAACACGGTGACGTTCGGCAGAGCGAGTGCCGCTACTTGTTCGTCAAGCCATCTGGTTCGGCGTTCTAGCGGTTCGATCAGCGTGACATCAATGTCGGGACGAATCATTGCGAGAATGAGACCGGGCAACCCCGCGCCACTCCCCACATCCGCAACAGCAGTGCGGCCACCAGAAACTCCTGCTGACGGAATTTCGGGAGCGAGAAGTGCGCAGTTGAGAATGTGCCGCGACCAGAGGCGTCGCGCTTCGTCCGGTCCGATTAACCCACGCAATTCACCGTGAGTTCCGAGGTCGAGCGCGTACCGGCGGACGCGATCTATTCCCGCACCGCACAACCGTGCCGCGACAACAGGCTCCGGTTCAATCTCGGAATGTTTCACGTGAAACTATGCGCGGCTGATAACCGTGTGGCGGTCCGCGCCCTCGCCTTCGGAATGCGACGAGAACTCTCGCTCGCTCACGAAGTCGTGCACCAACTTGCGCTCATACGACGACATTGGGGGTAAGGCCGCAGACTGCGCGCCTCCCTCAATGCGTTCTATCGCTCGTTCAACCAAGCGCTCGAGCTCTTTCGAGCGGGCGTCCCGCGAGCCCGCGACGTCAAGAATCAGTCTCGAGAACTCTCCCGTCTTCGTGTGCACCGCAAGGCGGGTCAACTCCTGGAGCGCGGACACCGTGTCGCCCCTGGTGAGAACCTTGAGATGGTCGCTATCCGTGGCGACAACCGAGACGTAGTCGCGGCCGTTCGAGTTCGTGATCTCGAGGTCCCCGTCAAGATCAGCGATGTCGAGAAGCCCCTCGATGTAATCGGCTGCGATGTCTGCCGCGTCTTTTGTCTCTGACATTATTTCTTTCCCTTTCCGCGCTTTGCGCGGTTCTTGCCCTTGGGTTGCTGGCGCTGTGCTGGCTTCACTTCGTCGATTGCTGGTGGCTCGGTGACTATTCCCTTGCGAATGTTCTTCTTTTCCTGACGAGCCTCCCACGCATAGAACGCCTCCGACCCCGCGGTCGGCATGTTGCGGATGACAACGAACTGCTGCCCCATCGTCCAGAAGTTAGACACGAGCCAATACATCATGACGCCGAGTGGAAACGCGAATCCCGAAAAGAGAAACACGAGGGGGAGGATGTACAAAAGGATTTGCTGTTGCTTGTAGGTCGGGCTTTCCTTCATCGCCTTCGACATGTTCTTGGACATGATTTGTTTTTGCGTGATGAACTGCGACACCGTCATAAGAACCACCATGACTGCCGCGGTCCAGATGACAACCCAGTTCCCTCCCGCCGTCGACATCGCCGAGTGCAGCGGGGCCGACCCGAAGATCGTTGCCTCGCCAAAGTTTAGGGCGAGCGCAGGATTCATAAAGCCGATGCCGGCATCCCCGAGTGCGGCATTGTTCAGTGTGGTGAACAGGCCAAAGAAGACGGGCATTTGAAAGAGGAGGGGGAGGCAGGACGAGAACGGGGAAGTCCCGTGTTTGCCGTATAACGCCATCGTCTCGCGAGTCATCGCCTCGCGCGAAAACTGATCGCGTTTCCCTTTGTATTTGTCCTGAATTCTTTTGAGGTCCGGGGCTACCTCGAGCATCTTGCGTTGGCTCTTTATTTGGCGAACAAAGAGCGGGATCAGCGCGGCGCGCACGACCAGCACCAAGCCGGTGATCGATAGGACCCAGGTCCACCCGTCGCTCGGGCTCATCCCCACTTGAGTCAGGACCCAGTGGAAGCCGACCAACAGAGCTTCGATTGCCCAGCGGAAAGGCCAGAGAATCATTCCAAGAATATCGGGCATCATTTTTCTTTCTTCTTCGGGGCTACGAATCCCGAGCGCGAGAGGGGGAAGTTACCGTCCATTCTGGCAGGTACATCGTCTATTCCACCACGTGCCCACGGATTACAGCGCACAATGCGCCACACGGTCATTGCGCCCCCGTGGATAACGCCGAACTGTTGCACTGCTCCTAGCCCGTACGCAGAGCAGGTTGGGTGGAATCGACACACGTCTCCGTAGAGCGGGGAGACGGCCATTCGCCACCCACGGATGAATGCGGTCAGAATGTTCCGGGGCAACAGGTAAAGCGAACACGCAATCACGATCGCCCCCACGTATCGGTTGCATCGTCGATTTCCGATTTCAGCTCAATAAAGCTCGGAACCGAACCCTCACATCGAAACCGAATGATGACGTCGCCAGTGAGGAGACCCTCATCGATAAGTTTTCTCGTGATCGCGCGGGTCCGACGCCGAAGGGTGTTTCTCACCACTGCATTGCCACACTTGGCGGTGACGATAACACCCACGCGGACTTGGTTGGCGGGGCGTCGATAGACGATGAGGTGTGCCGTAACTCGCTTGTCACCGCGACGAACTACCTGACGAAAATCGCCGGGCTCAACGATGCGGTTGTGACGGGACAGCACCGTGGAGGATTAAACAGTGATTTCGCTGCGACCCTTGCGGCGGCGGGCGGCAAGAATCGCACGACCGGCACGCGTGCGCATACGCAAACGGAAGCCGTGAACCTTCGCACGACGGCGGTTATTGGGCTGGTAGGTACGCTTCGACATTTGTTCTCCTCGGCCAGTGGCCGGCACATTCAGGTTGAGTAATTGCACGCAGAAGCGCAACCTCAAAAGAATAGGGCACATTTCGGGGGTAGTCAAACCCGGCACCCCATAGTTTTCCACATTTGCGCCGGGGCTGATTGTGCATGGGTAATTGTGGCTAATATGGTGACTTATCCACAAGCGGGAAAAGTAGATGCCAAACAACAACAAACCTCTCGAAACCCTATGGCGCAACGTCGTCCATGAGGTCTCTCGTAGCGTGGATGTTTCGCCACGAATATTGGCTGTTGTCGAGTCGGCGGTTCCGCAGGGGATCCTTGGCGAAACGTTGTATCTCGAGGTCGACTCCGATTTTGCGCGGGACATGATTGAGCAGCGCGCGCGCGACGAAATCCTGGCTGGGCTCAACACGTTCGCCAACGAGGAGCAGGTGGTTACTAATTTCTCCATCGTCGTCAATCCCTCCCTGCGGGACACAGATGAAGAAGTGTCGTTTGATAACTCCCCCTCCTACACTCCAATCGGGGCCTCAGTGGTTCCGGGGAACTCCGGTGAGATTCGCCTGAATCCGAAGTACACCTTCGAGAGCTTCGTGATTGGGCCCTCAAACCGATTCGCGCATGCCGCTGCCCTGGCTGTGGCCGAGTCTCCAGCGAAGGCATACAACCCGCTTTTTATCTATGGCGGATCCGGCCTAGGTAAGACCCACCTCCTTCATGCGATCAGTCACTACGCCGAGGGGTTGTTCCCCAATATCAAGGTCCGGTACGTCTCGTCCGAAGAGTTCACCAACGACTACATCAACGCACTGGCGCTCAGCCAAATGCAGAGTTTCAATCGACGATATCGAGAGGTGGATTTGCTACTAATCGACGATATCCAGTTTCTCGGAGGAAAAGACGCCACCCAGGACACGTTCTTTCATACCTTCAATACGCTTCACGAGCACGGAAAACAGGTTGTGATCACCAGCGACGTGCCACCTAAACAGCTGTCGGGTTTTGAGCAACGCATGCGCAGCCGTTTTGGGTGGGGTCTCATCACAGATATCCAGGTTCCCGACTTGGAAACCCGCATAGCTATTCTTCGCAAGAAGGTGACGGCTGAAAACCTGGGTATTGGTGATGATGTTCTCGAATACATTGCGTCGAAGGTGGCCACCAACATTCGTGAACTAGAGGGCACGCTGATCCGAGTGACAGCTTTCGCAAGCCTCAATCGTGTACCAATAGATCTGCCTCTTGTTCAAACCATTTTGAAAGACCTGATTACGCTCGAAGAAGGCGACGTTTCTCCCACTGACATCATCGAACACGTCGCTCGATACTTCGAGCTTTCGCTCGACGAGCTATACGGAAATTCTCGTGCCGCGGCGATTGCTCAAGCCCGGCAGATCGCGATGTACTTGTGTCGCGAGTTGACATCTTTATCTTTGCCAAAAATTGGGCAGCTCATCGGGAGAGATCACACCACCGTGATGTACGCGAACAACAAAATCGCCGAGTTAATGAAAGAGCGCCGGTCGGTGTACAACCAAGTGACGGACCTCACACACATCATTAAACAATCATCGAGGTAGTTCTGCGGCATTCTCCTGACACCTCTGTGCATAGGTGTGTATATTCCCCAACAACTCAACAAAGTCTTGGGATAACTATTTTTATGAAAAGGCGGTACTGTTCGTGGTCCGACGATGTCAACAGTTTGCTGACAACTTCCACCGGTGTAGTTCCGCTACAAGTATGACTAACGAGCAAGTTATCCACATATCCACCGGTGTTAAGACGATTACGGTACTTAATGAAAACGACTGGAGATCGATAACCAAACCGCTTTTAGCCCGTCGCCCGTGTGTGACACAATAAGAAACCAAACATATGTTGAGAGGTGAGTCGTGAAATTTCAAGCCAACAAGGATGTCCTATCACAGGCCGTCATTTTTGTGACAAAGTTGCTCACTTCTAAGAACACCAACCCGACCCTCGCCGGGGTTCGCATCGATGTAGCCGACGACGGCGTCACTTTTGCGTCGTTTGACCATGATGTTTCAACACGCACCACAATCGAGGGTGATGTCGGCGCTGCCGGATCGGTGCTCGTTTCGGGAAAACTACTCGCCGATATCGTCACACGCCTTCCTGGAGACACCGTTACGGTTTCACTCCACGAAACCAAACTGATCGTCGCATCCGGCACAGCGAAGTTCAATATGTCGGTTATGCCACTCAATGAATATCCGAACCTTCCGGAAATTCCAGCTGCTATCGGTAGTTTCGACGGAGAGCAACTGGCTGAGGCAATCGCACAGGTTGGCGTCGCGGCTCTCAAGGATGACGGCCAGCCAGCGATTATGAATATTTCTGTAGAGCTTTCCTCTGAGACGATTTCGTTCACCGCGACGGACCGCTACAGAATCGCGTCGCGTGACGTCAAGTGGGCGGCGACCGGAATCACCGAACCAACACAGATCCTGGTGCCGGCTCGGGTACTTATCGAAGCGGGAAAAATGTTTCAGGCCGAGCAAACGGTGACGATGTCACTCCTCTCCGGCGGGGACCGCGAACTCGTTGCTATTTCGGCCGGCAACCGGGTCGTGACGTCGTCGTTGGCGAAAGGGTCGTTTCCCAAAGTCCGAGGATTGCTCGACGAAAAGGGTGGCGGAGCCGCCTACGCGATCGTGTTGTCATCTGACCTGATCGATGCGACTCGACGTGTGTCGCTCGTGCTCGAACGAGATGGCGCCATCAAATACTCGTTCTCGAAAGACGGGGTGCTCCTGGAAACCAGCGCGGCGGAAACTGCCAGTGCCCAAGAAACTGTGGATGCCCATCTCGTCGGTGATGACGTCTTCGTGTGGCTCAAACCACGACTGGTGATCGACGGGGTCGCGGGCGCACACAGTGAATTTGTGCGGCTAGGGTTCACGCCGTCTTCCGACCCAGTTAAGGCAGGCCCCGTTCTCTTTACTGCCCACTCATCCAAGGATTCGGATTCGATTGAACAGGCTTACCGGTACCTCATGCAACCGAACCTGCTCAATCGCTAGGCCATGAGAATTATCTCCGCTGAACTCATTGATTGGCGGAATTATGAGCACCAGTCGTTCGAGTTCGAGAGTTCACCGACGCTCCTCGTCGGGCCCAATGGTCAGGGAAAAACCAACTTTGTAGAGGCGCTGATTTATTCCGCCCTGGGGCACTCGCACCGCACGGCTAGCGACGCGATCCTTGTGAAGAGCGGTTCGTCCGAAGCGATTATACGGATGATTGTCCAGCACGACACACGCCGCCTCGCTGTCGATTTGCGCGTAACGGGTTCTGGCGCGAACACCATTCGCGTGAATGGGACGGTGACGAAACGGCGCGAACTCGCTCGGCTGTTACCGCTCGTATTGTTCGCGCCGGAAGACATGGATCT
>JBEENB010000005.1:0-61985 GCA_041192365.1 Actinomycetota bacterium
GCACCCCAGAGAACTGACTATCGAGAAATACGGAAGAGAAAAAAGTGCTCGACGCAACAACCTTTGAACAGATTCGCATCAAGCTCGCGACGAACGAACAAATTCGTTCGTGGTCGAGCGGTGAGGTGAAGAAGCCTGAGACCATCAACTACCGCACGCTGAAGCCAGAGAAAGACGGTCTTTTCGGCGAGCAGATCTTTGGTCCGTCCAAGGACTGGGAGTGCGCCTGTGGCAAGTACAAGCGCGTTCGCTTCAAGGGCGTCACCTGTGAGCGATGCGGTGTCGAGGTCACTCGTCAGGCTGTCCGTCGCGAGCGCATGGGCCACATTGAACTCGCCGCTCCGGTCACCCACATTTGGTACTTCAAGGGTGTCCCAAGCCGCCTCGGTTACCTCCTCGACATGGCGCCGAAAGACCTCGAAAAGGTCATCTACTTCGCCGCATACATGGTGACCTACATCAACGAAGAGCGCATCCACCAGGACATGCCAATCGTCGAGAAGATGGTCCAGACCGAGATTCGTGACTACGAAAAGGTTCGCGACGAGGAAATCACCGACCGCCAGAAAGAGCTCGAAGACGAACTCGCCAAGCTCGAAGCCGAAGAGGCCAAGGCAGACGTCAAGCGCAAGGCGAAAGAAGCCGCCGAGCGCGAGATGGCGAACATTCGCAAGTCCTTCGACGACGACATCGCACGCTGGCAGCGCGCGTGGGACTCGTTCCGTTCACTCAAGTTGGGCGGCCTGTGGGGTGACGACACGGAGTTCCGATTCCTCGTCGATCACTTCAAGGGAAACACCGACCCCGACAAGACAACTCTTGACGAGGTCTACTTCACCGCTCTCATGGGTGCGGAAGCGATTGAACACATGCTCAAGGATCTCGGCAATAACGACCGCGAGAAGCTCAAGGCCGAAGGAGAAGTCCTTCGTGACGAAATCAAGAACGGCAAGGGACAGCGCAAGGTCCGTGCGATCAAGCGCCTCCGCGTCGTCAACTCGTTCCTCGTCCCCGCCGATCAGGATCCACGTGACGTTCCTCTTCCCGAGGCGATGGTGTTGCGCGTGATCCCCGTGATCCCGCCGGACCTCCGTCCGATGGTTCAGCTCGATGGTGGACGATTCGCCACGAGTGACCTCAACGACCTCTACCGCCGCGTCATCAACCGCAACAACCGTCTGAAGCGATTCGACGAGCAGATGACCCCGCAGATTATTAAGAACAACGAAAAGCGCATGCTTCAAGAAGCTGTCGACGCGTTGTTTGACAACGGTCGTCGTGGACGCCCGGTCACCGGAACAGGTAACCGCGCGCTCAAGTCGCTGTCCGACATGCTCAAGGGAAAGCAGGGACGTTTCCGTCAGAACCTTCTCGGAAAGCGCGTCGACTACTCGGGCCGTTCGGTTATCGTCGTCGGACCCCAGCTCAAGCTCCACCAGTGCGGTCTTCCCAAGCAGATGGCGCTCGAACTGTTCAAGCCATACGTCATCAAGCAACTACAGGACAAGGGACTCGCATCGAGCATCAAGAGCGCAAAGCGTGCCGTTGAGCGCGCCTACCCCGAGGTCTGGGGAGAGCTCGAAGAGATCATCCGCGACCGTCCGGTTCTGTTGAACCGCGCGCCAACGCTTCACCGCCTCGGAATTCAGGCGTTCGAACCGCAGCTCGTCGAAGGTAAAGCCATCCAGCTTCACCCACTCGTCTGTGCCGCGTTCAACGCTGACTTCGACGGTGACCAGATGGCCGTTCACCTTCCCCTTTCGGTGGAGGCCCAGGCCGAGGCCCGTGTTCTCATGCTTGCGTCGAACAACATCCTCAAGCCCTCGGACGGTAAGCCGGTTACGGTTCCGACCCAGGACATGATTATCGGTCTGCACCACCTCACGTCAGAGCGCTCTGGCGTTGCGGGCGAGGGACGTGCGTTCGGAGGAATCTCTGAAGGCCTCATGGCCTACGACCTCGATAAGTTGCACGTCAACGCGAAAATCAAGATTCGCGTCCCCGGCGTTGTTTTTGCCGCGGGAACCACTCCGGAAGGATTCGCTGACGGAAAGGCATTCGACACGACTCTCGGAAAGGCAATCTTCAACAGCCTCCTTCCCGCTGATTTCCCGTACGTGACGGACGTCGCGGACAAGGGAGTCATCACCGAAATCGTCGAGGTTCTCGCCGAGAAGTACCCGAAGGTCGTCGTCGCGGCAACGCTCGACGCCCTCAAGGACGCAGGATTCCACTGGGCAACTCGTTCAGGTGTCACGGTCGCACTGAGTGACGTCGTGACACCGAAAGAGAAGAAGACGATCATCGAGAAACACGAGAAGTTGGCCGCCAAGGTCGACGGACAGTTCGAAAAGGGACTCATCTCGGAACTCGAGCGCCACAAGGAACTCATCACGATTTGGACTGATGCCAACGTCGAAGTTTCGGCCGCGTTGAAGGCCGAAATGTCCAAGGGTTACAACACCATCAACCGAATGGTCACCTCGGGTGCTCGTGGAAACTGGCTGCAGGTGGGAAACATCGCCGGTATGCGTGGACTCGTTGCGAATCCGAAGGGCGAAATCATCTCGACCCCGATCAAGAACTCGTACCGCGAGGGACTGTCGGTTGCCGAGTACTTTATCGCCACCCACGGTGCTCGCAAGGGACTCGCGGACACGGCACTTCGTACCGCTGACTCGGGATACCTCACCCGTCGACTCGTTGACGTTTCGCAGGATGTCATCATCCGCGAAGCGGACTGTGCCACGACCAAGGGACTCTCCTTCACGATTGCGACCGATGGGGTTGCCGCTGACAACGTCGAGAACCTCGTCTTCGCTCGGACGCTCGCTGCTGACGCAGTTGACGGCAAGGGCAAGGTTGTCGCCGAAGCCGGATCCGACATCGGCCGCCAGACGATCAAGGACTTCATCGCCGCTGGTGTCACGGCGCTCCTCGTTCGCTCACCGCTGACGTGTGAATCGACAAAGGGTGTTTGTGGCGCATGCTACGGCCGCTCGATGGCAACGGGTAAGACGGTTGACCTCGGCGAAGCAGTTGGAATCATCGCTGCCCAGTCGATTGGTGAACCCGGAACCCAGCTCACGATGCGCACCTTCCACACCGGTGGTTCGGCGTCGGCAGTAGACATTACGCAGGGTCTTCCTCGCGTGGCCGAGCTGTTCGAAGCACGTACCCCCAAGGGAGCGAGCCCCATTGCCGATGCGACCGGTCGGGTTGCGATCGACGAATCGGGAGCCCAGCGCAAGCTCATCCTCACCCCGGACAACGGTGACGACGCGTATTCGTACACGATCCTCAAGAACGCGGTTCTTCTGGTCGAAGACGGGTCGCACGTCGAGGTCGGAACCCAGTTGTTCGTCGGAACGCTCGACCCGAAAGATGTGCTTCGAGTTCGCGGTCTGCGCGAGGTTCAGACCCACCTCGTCGAGGGCGTTCAGGGCGTGTATCTGTCGCAGGGTGTTCCCATCCACGACAAGCACATCGAGGTCATCGTTCGTCAGATGCTTCGCATGGTGTCAATCGTCGATCAGGGTGACACCGAGCTCGTACCCGGTGAACTCATCGACAACATCCGTTTCCGAGCGATCAACCGCGACGCTGTTTCGCGTGGAGCCAAGCCCGCCACTGCGCGTGCCGAACTCCTCGGAATCACCAAGGCGTCGCTCGCAACCGAGTCGTGGTTGTCGGCCGCGTCGTTCCAAGAGACCACTCGCGTACTCACGCAGGCGGCCCTCGAGCGCAAGTCCGACCCGCTCATTGGTCTGAAGGAAAACGTCATCATCGGAAAGCTCATCCCGGCCGGAACCGGTCTCGCGAAGTACCGGGCCGTCGACATCAAGGCCAACGTGGACGAAGCAGACCGCAAGTACCCACAGCGTCACTTCACCGCGGGTGGCTTCTCGGAAGACGCGTTCACCTACGCCGACATCGAGTCGTTCAACTCGGCGTCGTACGACGCGTCGGGTTTCCAGACCGAGTACTAAACCAGCACTCGCGAACGGGGTGGGCCTTCGGGCTCACCCCGTTCGTCGTTTCACCCATAGCCCCTTCCCCCCGTCACCAATGACCCCAATACGTTTTTGGAAACCAAAGTTGCACCTCGCGACGTTCCTGGAAACCGAACACACGGTGTGCGTTGGTTTCAACACATGAGTCCCGATTGGTCGCCAGGAACGTCCGATTCTGACCGTTTGGTTTCCAAAAACGTGGTCGGACATGTGTGTCGGGGGCGAGGCGGGGCAGATTTGGCTTGGGGAGGACGCCGGCGGGGGATGCCCACGACCGATACGGTCGAGCGATGCTCGACGCGTTCTATATAACGTCGGTGGTCGTGTGGTCCTTTGCCCTCGCGCGGGTTGACTTTCGCGAACACCGGTTGCCCGACCGGCTGACTCTCCCCGCAATTCCGGTCGCACTGGGAGTTCTCGCCCTGAATCACCCGCAGAATCTGGGGTTTGCGGCAACCGCTGCCGTGGCGGCCGTGGTGGCAGGCCTCGTCGCACATCGGATCGCCGACCTGGGGCTGGGCGACGTGAAACTCGTCCCCTCGGTCGTTATCCTCGTGTCGAACGCCCAGAATCCAGCTGAAAACCTTGCGGAATGGTTCGCGGGAATGGTGATTCTCGGGGGAATTCACGCGGCGATCCACATCTCGATCACCCGCGACCGTCGTTCGCACATCCCGTTTGGACCGGCGATTCTCGGCGGAATGCTCGGTGTCGTTATTGCAGGTTGACCAAACACCGAAAATGCGTGTAATCTTGAGATTTGTGTGCGTAGCATCGCGTGCGAGAAATCGTGCGGGGAAGTTCCACACACTAGGACCGTCATCCGGATCGACTGCGTGAAGCAGGTGAAACGAGGTCCCCACGGCATATCGGCCGCCGGTCGTTTGAGAACATCACTGTCACCGTGCAGAAAATACAAGGAGAAAAGTCGTGCCAACGATTCAGCAGTTGGTTCGTAAGGGACGCAGCCCCAAGGTCACCAAGACCAAGGCACCCGCGCTCAAGTCGAACCCCCAACAGCGTGGAGTGTGTACTCGTGTGTACACCACCACCCCCAAGAAGCCGAACTCGGCCCTTCGTAAGGTCGCTCGTGTCAAGCTCTCGAACGGCGTCGAAGTAACCGCGTACATTCCGGGCGAAGGCCACAACCTCCAAGAGCACTCGATGGTGCTCGTTCGTGGCGGGCGTGTGAAGGACCTCCCGGGTGTTCGGTACAAGATTGTTCGTGGCGCGCTCGACACGCAGGCGGTCAAGAACCGCAAGCAGGCTCGTAGCCTCTACGGCGCGAAGGCGGACAAGAAGTAATGCCTCGTAAAGGACCCGCACCCAAGCGTCCCGTTGTCGCTGATCCTGTTTACAGCTCGCCCGTAGTGTCGCAGCTCGTCAACAAGATCCTGCTCGACGGAAAGAAAGACCTCGCACAGCGCATTGTTTACGGTGCACTCGAAGGCGTCGCCACCAAGTCCAGCCTGGACCCCGTCGTCGTCCTCAAGAAGGCACTCGACAACGTTCGACCGACTCTCGAGGTGCGTTCGCGCCGCGTTGGTGGATCGACCTACCAGGTTCCGGTCGAGGTCAAGCCACACCGCGCGAACACTCTCGCGCTTCGGTGGTTGACCTCATACGCCAAGTCGCGTCGTGAAAAGACGATGACCGAGCGTCTTCAGAACGAAATCCTCGACGCGTCCAACGGACTGGGAGCGGCTGTCAAACGCCGTGAAGACACCCACAAGATGGCCGAGTCGAACAAGGCATTCGCGCACTACCGCTGGTAGTCGCTTGGGGCTGGTCCCGCGACCAGCCCCTCACCCCGACCTCATCCATTCAGAAACGCACACGGAGAACATCACATGGCACAGGACGTGCTCACCGACCTCAACAAGGTCCGCAACATCGGCATCATGGCTCACATCGATGCCGGTAAGACGACGACGACCGAACGTATCCTCTACTACACCGGAATCACGCACAAGATCGGTGAAGTTCACGACGGAGCGGCCACCATGGACTGGATGGCCCAAGAGCAAGAGCGTGGAATCACCATCACGTCTGCTGCGACGACGTGTTTCTGGGACAAGAACCAGATCAACATTATTGACACCCCTGGGCACGTCGACTTCACGGTCGAGGTAGAGCGTTCGCTCCGTGTTCTCGACGGTGCCGTTGCCGTCTTCGACGGTAAAGAAGGTGTCGAACCTCAGTCCGAGACCGTGTGGCGTCAGGCCGACAAATACAACGTCCCCCGCATCTGCTTCGTCAACAAAATGGACAAGCTCGGTGCGGACTTCTACTTCACGGTCGACACGATCATCAAGCGCCTCGGCGCAAAGCCCCTCGTCATCCAGCTCCCGATCGGTTTCGAATCGACCTTTGTCGGCGTCGTCGACCTCATCGAGATGCGCGCCCTCGTGTGGCAGGGTGACTCGAAGGGTGACGTTTCGCTCGGTGCTTCCTACGAAATCGAAGCGATCCCCGCTGACCTTCAGGCCAAGGCCGAGGAATACCGTTCGAATCTCATCGAAGCCGTGTCCGAATCCAGCGACGAACTCCTCGAGAAGTTCCTCGCCGGCGAAGAACCCACGATTCCTGAAATCAAGGCTGCGATTCGCAAGATGACGATTGCGGGCGCCGCGTACCCCGTTCTCTGTGGTTCGGCGTTCAAGAACCGCGGTGTTCAGCCGATGCTTGACGCCGTTATCGACTACCTCCCCTCGCCGCTCGACGTTCCTGATGTTGACGGAACCGACGTTCGCGATCCCGAGAAGCACCTCACGCGCAAGCCTGAGTCGACAGAACCATTTGCGGCTCTGGCGTTCAAAATCGCGGTTCACCCGTTCTTCGGCCGCCTGACCTACATTCGCGTGTATTCGGGCAAGTTGAACTCGGGTGAGCAGATTATTAACTCGACCAAGGACAAGAAAGAGCGCATCGGCAAGATCTTCCAGATGCACTCCAACAAGGAAAACCCGGTCGACTCGGTCACCGCAGGACACATCTACGCGGTCATCGGACTCAAGGACACCACGACTGGTGACACCCTTTGTGACCCCAACCAGGCGATCGTCCTCGAGTCGATGACTTTCCCCGAGCCCGTTATCGAGGTTGCGATCGAGCCCAAGACCAAGGCCGACCAGGAAAAGCTCGGACTCGCGATTCAGAAACTCGCCGAAGAAGACCCGACCTTCCGCACCGAACTCAACCAAGAGACCGGCCAGACCGTCATCAAGGGCATGGGTGAACTTCACCTGGACATCCTCGTTGACCGAATGAAGCGCGAATTCGGTGTCGAAGCCAATGTCGGTAAGCCGCAGGTTGCGTACCGCGAAACCCTGAAGACGGCCGTCCTCAAGTACGACTACACCCACAAGAAACAGACAGGTGGTTCCGGTCAGTTCGCAAAGGTTCAGATCAGCCTTGAGCCGATGGAAGTTACCGTCGAAAAGGTTTACGAATTCGAGAACGCCGTGACTGGTGGTCGTGTTCCCCGTGAATACATCCCCGCCGTCGACGCCGGAATCCAGGACGCCATGCAGGTCGGCGTTCTCGCGGGATTCCCCACCGTCGGCGTCAAGGCAATCCTCGTTGATGGCCAGTATCACGACGTTGACTCGTCGGAAATGGCCTTCAAAATCGCTGGATCGATGGCCTACAAAGAGGCCGCTCGTAAGGCGAACCCCATTCTCCTCGAGCCGCTCATGGCGGTCGAGGTCCGCACGCCAGAAGAGTACATGGGAGACGTTATCGGCGACCTGAACTCTCGACGCGGGCAGATTCAAAGCATGGAAGATGCGACCGGTGTCAAAGTCGTTCGCGCTCTCGTGCCGCTGTCGGAAATGTTCGGATACGTTGGTGACTTGCGGTCGAAGACCTCGGGCCGCGCGGTGTATTCGATGACATTCGAGACATATGCTGAGGTCCCGAAGGCTGTCGCCGACGAGATCGTCCAGAAGAGCAAGGGCGACTGAGCTCCTCGCGTGACGACATCCGTCGAGACGCGATAAACTAAAAACTTCATATTCCTTATTAACAATCGTTTGCTCGGAAGTTCCGAGTAAATAACCGAAAGTCCTAGGAGGACACCGTGGCTAAGGCCAAGTTCGAGCGGAGCAAGCCGCACGTAAACATCGGAACGATTGGTCACGTCGACCACGGCAAGACCACTCTGACCGCCGCAATTTCGAAGGTTCTTGCAGAAAAGTACCCTTCGGCCGTCAACGTCGTCCGCGACTTCTCGTCGATCGACTCCGCTCCTGAAGAGCGCCAGCGCGGTATCACCATCAACATCTCGCACGTTGAGTACGAGACCCCCAAGCGTCACTACGCTCACGTTGATGCACCCGGCCACGCTGACTACATCAAGAACATGATCACCGGAGCTGCCCAGATGGACGGAGCAATCCTCGTGGTTGCCGCCACTGACGGCCCCATGGCTCAGACCCGTGAGCACGTTCTTCTCGCGAAGCAGGTTGGTGTTCCTTACCTCCTCGTCGCACTCAACAAGGCTGACATGGTCGACGACGAGGAAATCCTCGAACTCGTCGAGGTCGAGGTCCGCGAGCTTCTCTCCGCGCAGGGCTTCGATGGCGACAACGCACCTGTTGTTCGCGTTTCGGGCCTCAAGGCTCTCGAAGGCGACGCCAAGTGGACCGAATCCATCGTTGAACTGATGGAAGCCGTCGACAACTCTGTTCCGGACCCGATCCGCGACAAGGACAAGCCCTTCCTCATGCCCATCGAGGACGTCTTCACGATCACTGGTCGTGGAACCGTTGTCACGGGCCGTGCCGAGCGCGGAACCCTTGGTATCAACTCGGAAGTTGAAATCGTTGGCATTCGCCCGACGCAGAAGACGACCGTCACCGGTATCGAAATGTTCCACAAGCAGCTCGACGAGGCATGGGCCGGAGAAAACTGTGGTCTTCTCCTCCGTGGAACCAAGCGTGAAGATGTTGAGCGTGGCCAGGTTGTTGTCAAGCCTGGTTCGATCACCCCTCACACCGAGTTCGACGGAACCGCCTACATCCTCTCGAAGGAAGAGGGTGGACGCCACAACCCGTTCTTCACGAACTACCGTCCCCAGTTCTACTTCCGCACGACTGACGTCACTGGCGTCATCGAGCTTCCTGCTGGTACCGAAATGGTTATGCCCGGTGACACCACCGACATGGCCGTGACGCTCATCCAGCCGATCGCTATGGAAGAGGGCCTCGGCTTCGCAATCCGTGAGGGTGGCCGCACCGTCGGCGCCGGCACGGTGACCAAGGTCAAGAAGTAGTCTCTACTTCTCTTTTCGTTGGGGTCCAGCCTTCGGGCTGGGCCCCTTCTTTTTGTCGGATTGGCCGAGTTCGAGCAGCGTCGAGTTTTCGACACGCCCGAGTTGCACAAATGTCGGGGTTGTGAGAGAGTAGTGAAGTTGTATACGCGGCACTTTGTGTCGCTCACTGTCCGGAAGTGATCAGGACGCGGTTTCCCGCATTTACCTGGTCCGCCGACAGACAACATGGCTTACCGCTCGCGTGGTTTCCACGTGTGCCGGTCGGGCTAGTTGATAGAAGAACAGTGGTGCGCAAGCACAAAGTGCTCACGGACAACCTTGTCGGTGAAATGGAAGAAAGAGTGGATCATGGCGGGACAAAAAATCCGCATCCGGTTGAAGTCATACGACCACGCTGGAATCGACGCCTCGGCGCGAAAGATCGTTGAAACGGTTACCCGTGCGGGTGCGACCGTCGTCGGCCCCGTGCCGCTTCCGACGGAGAAGGATGTCATTGCTGTCATCCGCTCGCCTCACAAGTACAAGGACAGCCGCGAGCACTTTGAGAAGCGCACCCACAAGCGTCTTATCGACATCATTGACCCGACTCCGAAGGCAGTTGACTCGCTCATGCGTCTCGACCTGCCCGAAGACGTTTCCATCGAAATCAAGCTTTAAGGACACCCGATGACTAAGGCTAAGAACACGAAGGGTCTTTTGGGCATCAAGCTCGGAATGACCCAGGCCTGGGACGAGAACAACAAGTTTGTTCCCGTCACAGTTGTTGCGGTGAGCCCGAACGTGGTCACGCAGCTTCGCACCGAAGAAATCGACGGTTACGTGGCGGTACAGATCGCCTCTGGTGCCATCGACCCCCGCAAGGTCACCAAGCCTCTCGCGGGACACTTTGAGAAGGCGGGCGTTACGCCTCGCCGTCACGTCGCCGAAATCCGCACGCCGGATGCTGCGACCTACAACCTCGGACAGGAACTGACCGTAGACCTTTTCGCTGCAGGCGAGGGTGTCGACGTCGTCGGAACGTCCAAGGGTAAGGGTTTCGCCGGTGTTATGAAGCGACACAACTTCAAGGGTGTTTCCGCGTCGCACGGTTCGCACCGCAACCACCGCAAGCCCGGTTCGATCGGTGCTTCATCGACTCCGTCGCGCGTCTTCAAGGGCATGCGCATGGCCGGTCGTATGGGTTTCGATCGCGTTACCGTCCTCAACCTCAAGGTTCACGCGGTTGATTCCGAGCGTGGACTTCTCCTTATCAAGGGCGCGGTTCCCGGTCCCGCCGGTCGCCTCGTCTTCGTTCGCAACGCAGTGAAGGGAGCCTAAAGACCATGTCTCAGGTATCCGTCGTTGACGCAGCTGGTAAGAAGACCGGCACAGTAGAGCTTCCCGGCTCGGTGTTTGATGTTGTGGCCAACGTGCCGCTCATCCACCAGGTTGTTGTTGCTCAGCTTGCTGCCGCTCGCCAGGGCACACACAAGGTCAAGAACCGCGGAGAAGTTTCCGGTTCGGGGCGCAAGCCGTTCAAGCAGAAGGGAACCGGTCGCGCCCGTCAGGGTTCCGTCCGTATGCCCCAGCACCGCGGTGGTGGAATCGTCCACGGACCGACTCCTCGTGACTACTCGCAGCGCACTCCCAAAAAGATGATCCACCTCGCGTTGCTCGGTGCCATCTCGGATCGCGCACGCGCGGGCCGCGTTCACGTGGTCACCTCGTTCGTTCCCGGTGACGCGCCCTCGACCAAGACCGCCTCGAAGCTCGTTACTGACCTGACGACCGGACCCAACATCCTCATCGTTGTGGCCACGACGGACACGGTGACGGAAAAGAGTGTTCGTAACCTCATCGGTATCCACACGATCACGCCGGGTCAGCTCAACGCGTACGACGTTTTGCACGCGGACGACATCATCTTCACGCAGGCTGCCTACGACACGTTCGTTGCCGCCAAGATCGAGAAAGAGGTCTCCGCATGAGCGTCCTCTCTGCAGCCCAGAACAAAGACCCGCGCGACATCATCATCTCGCCGGTCGTGAGCGAGAAGTCCTACGGACTCATCGACGAGGGCAAATACACCTTCGTTGTTGCTCCTGACGCCAACAAGACCGAAATCAAGCTCGCTATCGAAAAGATCTTCGGTGTCAAGGTTGCGTCGGTCAACACCCTCAACCGCACGGGTAAGACCCGCCGCACGAAGTTTGGCATGGGAAAGCGCAAGGACACCAAGCGCGCCATCGTCAGCCTCAAGTCGGGCACCATCGACATCTTCACGGCTGTCGGATAGGGAAAAGGACTAGAACATGGCTATTCGCAAATACAAGCCCACTACCCCCGGACGTCGTGGTTCGTCGGTGTCGGACTTCGCCGAGATCACGCGCTCGACCCCCGAGAAGTCGCTGCTTCAGCCGCTTCCCAAGACCGGTGGTCGTAACAACGCTGGTCGCATCACCACGCGTCACATCGGTGGTGGACACAAGCGTCAGTACCGTCTCATCGACTTCCGTCGCAACGACAAGGATGGCGTGAACGCCAAGGTCGCTCACATCGAGTACGACCCCAACCGCACCGCGCGCATTGCTCTCCTCCACTTTGTTGATGGCACCAAGCGTTACATCCTCGCGCCGAACAAGCTCAGCCAGGGCGACATCATCGAGTCTGGTCCCTCGGCTGACATCAAGCCCGGCAACAACCTGCCCCTCCGCAACATCCCAGTGGGAACCGTGATCCACGCGATCGAACTCCGCCCGGGTGGTGGCGCGAAGATGGCTCGTTCGGCGGGCGCTTCGGTGCGTCTCGTCGCCAAGGACGGCCCCTACGCTCAGCTGCGTTTGCCCTCGGGTGAAATCCGCAACGTCGACGCGCGCTGCCGCGCAACCGTCGGCGAGGTCGGAAACGCCGAACAGTCGAACATCAACTGGGGAAAGGCCGGCCGCATGCGTTGGAAGGGCGTTCGCCCGACCGTTCGTGGTGTTGCCATGAACCCCGTTGACCACCCGCACGGTGGCGGTGAGGGTAAGACCTCTGGGGGTCGTCACCCCGTCAGCCCGTGGGGTCAGTCTGAAGGACGCACGCGTCGTCCGAAGAAGGAAAGCAACAAGCTCATTGTCCGTCGCCGCACTGTCGGTAAGAAGCGTTAGTAGGAGCCCGGAATGCCTCGTAGTCTCAAGAAGGGTCCCTTCGTCGATGACCACCTTTTCCGCAAGGTGGTTGCTCAGAACGACGCCGGAACCAAGAACGTTATCCGCACCTGGTCACGTCGATCGATGATCGTCCCCGCCATGCTCGGCCACACGATCGCCGTTCACGACGGCCGCAAGCACGTCCCGGTGTTCGTCACCGAGACGATGGTCGGTCACAAGCTCGGCGAATTCGCACCCACCCGTACTTTCCGTTCACACGTGAAGGATGACAAGAAGGGTCGTCGCCGCTAAGCGGCGAGAAGGTACAGATCATGGTTGAATCCATCGCCAAACTCAAGAACATCCGCGTCACCCCGCAGAAGGCCCGTCGAGTCATCGACATGGTCCGTGGCAAGCACGTTGAGGAAGCACTCGCGATCCTCAAGTTTGCCCCGCAGGGTGCATCAGAGCCCGTGTTCAAGCTCGTCGCCTCGGCGGTTGCTAACGCTCGCGTCACCGCGGACAAGACCAACGAAGCCATCAACGAGGCCGAACTCGTCATCGAAAAGATTTTCGTTGATGAGGGCCCCACGATGAAGCGCTTCCAGCCTCGTGCGCAGGGTCGCGCGTTCCAGATTCTCAAGCGCACGAGCCACATCACGGTTGTGCTCAGCACCCCCGAAGCCAAGATTTCGACTGCGCCGGTAAAGAAGGCGGCCCCCAAGGCCGCCGCGAAGGCCCCGACCGCAAAGGCAACCCCTAAGGCGGCCGCCAAGACTCCAACCGCAAAGGTAGCCCCCAAGGCCGCCGCGAAGGCCCCGACCGCGAAGGCAGGTAAGTAGAAATGGGTCAGAAAGTACACCCCTACGGATTCCGCCTCGGAATCACGACGGACCACCGCTCGCAGTGGTTCTCGGACTCGAGCAAGCCCGGAGAGCGTTATTCGGACTACGTCGCCGAGGACATCATGCTGCGCCGTTTCCTCCAGGAAAAACTTGACCGTTCCGGCGTTTCGCATATGGTCGTTCGTCGTACGCGTGACCGTGTCACGGTTGACGTTCACGTCGCTCGCCCCGGTGTTGCCATCGGTCGTCAGGGAACCGGTCTTGACCGTCTTCGTGAAGAGGCCTTCGCAATGACCGGCAAGGTCGTCATCATTAACATCGTTGAGGCACTCAACCCCGAGGCCGACGCTCAGCTCGTCGCGCAGGGAATCGCCGAACAGCTCGGTGCGCGTGTGGCGTTCCGCCGCGCGATGCGCAAGGGACTCCAGGGAGCCCAGCGCGCAGGCGCTAAGGGCGTTCGAATCCAGGTTTCCGGCCGTCTCGGTGGTGCGGAAATGTCGCGCTCGGAGTTCTACCGTGAGGGACGCGTTCCTCTCCACACTCTGCGTGCCAACATCGACTACGGCTTCTACGAGGCCCGCACGACGTTTGGCCGCATCGGTGTGAAGGTCTGGATCTACAAGGGTGACATCACCGACAAAGACCTCGCGCGCGAACAGGCTGCCCAGAAAATGGCCCGGGGTGGACGCGATGGAAACCGTGGTGGCCCTCGTCGTGGCGCTGCACCGCGCGCCACCGAGGCTCCGGCCGCTACCGCAGGAACTGAGGCGTAACCCATGCTTATTCCCCGTAAAGTAAAGCACCGCAAACAGCACCACCCCAAGCGCACGGGTGCCGCGACCGGTGGTACCAAGGTGACCTTCGGTGAGTTCGGTATCCAGGCGATCACGCCCGCATACGTCACGAACCGCCAGATTGAGTCGGCTCGTATCGCCATGACGCGTCACATCAAGCGTGGTGGAAAGGTGTGGATCAACATCTACCCCGACCGCCCGCTGACGAAGAAGCCCGCGGAAACCCGAATGGGTTCCGGTAAGGGTTCGCCAGAGTGGTGGATTGCGAACGTCAAGCCGGGTCGCGTGCTCTTCGAGGTCGCCGGTGTGTCCGAGGAACTCGCTCGTGAAGCCATGACCCGTGCCATCCACAAGTTGCCGCTCAAGGCGCGCATCATCAAGCGGGAAGAGGGAGACGCCTAATGTCTGTAGGAACAAAGACCCTGAGGCCCGCTGACCTCGATACCTTCGAGGACGAACTCCTCGTCGCTGAACTCAAGAAGGCGAAGGAAGAACTCTTCAACCTTCGTTTCCAGTCGGCGACCGGGCAGCTCGAGAGCCACGGACGTGTTCGTGCCGTCAAGCGCGACATCGCCCGCATTTACACCATCATTCGCGAACGCGAACTCGGATTCCGCAAGGTTGAGGTCGCGGTGGTGAAAGCCGCCAAGGCAGCACCGAAGGCCAAGACCAAGGCTGTCGCGGAAACCCAAGACGACACTGCTGAGGAGACCAAGTAATGGCAACCGAGAACAAGGCTGCTACCGCAGAAGCCCGCCCGTACCGCAAGGTTCGTCGTGGACTTGTCGTCAGCGACAAGATGGACAAGACCATCACCGTCAAGATCGAGTCGCGCATCAAGCACCCGCTGTATGGCAAGGTCATGAGCCGCTCGTCCAAAGTCAAGGCACACGATGAGAACAACACCGCCGGCATCGGCGACTTCGTGATCATCGCCGAGACCCGCCCGCTGTCCGCCACGAAGAACTGGCGACTTGTCGAGATCGTGGAGAAGGCGAAGTAATTCGCCTCTCGTACTAGGAGAACAACATGCTTCAACAGGAATCCCGACTTAAGGTCGCCGACAACACCGGCGCCAAGATGCTGCTCACGATTCGCGTGCTCGGTGGCTCAACCCGTCGTTACGCGGGTATCGGTGACATCATCGTTGCGACCGTCAAGGACGCCATCCCCGGCGGAAACGTCAAAAAGGGCGAGGTCGTCAAGGCCGTCATCGTTCGTACGGTGAAGGAAACTCGTCGTGCAGACGGTTCCTACATCAAGTTCGACGAGAACGCTGCCGTCCTCATCAAGAGCAAGGAAGGCGAGCCGCGCGGAACCCGCATCTTTGGGCCCGTCGGACGCGAGCTCCGTGAAAAGAAGTTCATGAAGATCGTGTCGTTGGCACCGGAGGTGATTTAGTTCCATGCAGAACATCAAAAAGGGTGACACCGTCGTTGTCATCAGCGGAAAGCGCGAATACAAGGGCAAGACCGGCGAGGTCCTCGAGGTTCAGGTCGAGGCCAACAAGGTCCTCGTCAAGGGCATCAACATGGTGACCAAGCACGTCAAGACCGGCGAAACCAACCGTGGAACCAAGACCGGCGGCATCGAGACGATGGAATCCCCCATTCACGTGTCCAACGTCGCCCTCGTCGACCCGAAGACCAAGAAGGCGACTCGCGTCGGATTCCGCGTCGAGACGGTCACACTCAAGAACAACAAGACCAAGATCGTGCGTACTCGTTACGCCAAGAAGTCAGGTGAAAAACTCTAATGACCGCTACTGCCGCAGCGGCTGGCAAAATCCAGCCCCGCCTCAAGGCTAAGTACCGTTCCGACATTGTTGGCGCGTTGACCAAGGAGTTCGGTTACACGAACCCTCACCAGATCCCCAAGCTGGTCAAGATTGTCGTCAACACCGGTGTCGGTGAAGCCGCTCGTGACTCGAAGGTAATCGATGGCGCTATTCGCGACCTCACCCTCATCACGGGCCAGAAGCCCATCGTGACGAAAGCGCGTAAGTCCATCGCGCAGTTCAAGTTGCGCGAAGGAATGCCCATCGGTGCTCACGTCACCCTTCGTGGCGACCGCGCCTGGGAATTCGTCGATCGCCTCGTATCGCTCGCACTTCCTCGTATCCGCGACTTCCGCGGGCTTTCGCCTCGTCAGTTCGACGGAAACGGAAATTACACCTTCGGTCTGCAGGAACAGTCTGTGTTCCACGAGATCGACCAGGACAAAATCGATCGCGTCCGCGGTTTCGACATCACTGTCGTCACAACGGCCAAGAACGACGACGAAGGCCGCGCGCTTCTGCGCGAGCTCGGCTTCCCCTTCATCTCGACGGCACCAGCCGAATAAGCCACCCACTGACAAGGTCGGCGCTCGCGTAACGGGAGTCGAAACCAGACAGAGAACAGGAAAAACAATAATGACAATGACAGATCCGGTCGCAGACTTGCTGACCCGTCTGCGTAACGCGTCGAGTGCACACCACGACGCCGTCACGTTGCCATCGAGCACGATCAAAGCGGGAATCGCTGCGATCCTCAAGCGCGAAGGTTACGTCACGGACTGGAAAGTTGAACCCGCCCGCGTTGGCAAGAGCTTGACCATCACGCTGAAGTACGGCAACGAGCGCAGAGCGGCCCTTTCCGGCCTCAAACGCGTCTCAAAGCCCGGGCTTCGCGTCTACGCAAAGTCGACCGAGATCCCCACGGTTCTCGGCGGACTCGGCGTTGCCATTCTGTCCACCTCGTCGGGCCTTCTCACGGACCGCGAAGCGCAGAAGAAAGGCGTGGGTGGGGAAGTCCTCGCCTACGTGTGGTAACCCGCCATGTCGCGTATTGGTCGCCTCCCCATCGAGATTCCGTCGGGTGTAACCGTTTCGGTTGCTGAATCCGTCGTCACCGTCAAGGGACCCAAGGGTGAACTCACCGTCAACATCGCAACCCCCATCGCGGTGTCAATCGAGGAAAACCAGGTCGTCGTGACCCGTCCGGATGACGAGCGCGCATCGCGTTCGCTTCACGGTCTCACTCGAACGCTCATCGCCAACGACATCGTCGGCGTCACCACCGGATACACGAAGGCTCTTGAAATCGTGGGCACCGGTTATCGTGTCGTCGCAAAGGGCCAGGGCATCGAATTCGCTCTCGGTTATTCGCACCCCATTACCGTTGACCCGCCGGCCGGCATCAGCCTTGCCGTCGAAGGCAACAACAAGGTCATCGTTTCGGGTATCTCGAAGCAGGCCGTCGGTGAGGTCGCAGCAAACATTCGTAAACTCCGCAAGCCCGAGCCTTATAAGGGCAAGGGTGTTCGTTACGAGGGCGAAGTCGTCCGTCGTAAGGCCGGAAAGGCTGGTAAGTAACCATGGCTACTACCTCAAAGACCGAGCAGCGTGCGCGCCGCCACTTCCGCCTTCGCAAGAAGGTCAACGGAACCGAAGCGCGCCCCCGTCTCGTCGTGACCCGCTCGGCGCGTCACCTTTTTGTCCAGATCGTCGACGACACCAAGGGTGTCACCGTCGCGTCTGCGTCGACGATGGAGCCGGATTTCCGCGCCTCCACCGAAGACAAGACCGCCAAGGCCAAAAAGATTGGTGTGCTCGTTGCAGACCGCGCGAAGAAGGCTGGGGTTTCAACCGTCGTCTTCGACCGCGGGGGTAACCGTTACGCCGGTCGCGTCGCAGCAGTTGCTGACGGCGCCCGTGAGGCAGGACTGACCCTGTGAGCGAAGAAACTAAGGACAACACTGTGTCGGAAGAAACCGCTGCCCCCGAGGCAGTAGAAGCAACCTCTGCCCCTGAAGCGGCAGAAGCAACGACCGCCGAAGAGACGTCTCCTCGTGGTCGCCGTGGCGAGAACAACAGCAACAACCGCGGTGGCGGGCGTACCGGTGGTCGAAATGACCGTGGAGGTCGTGAGGTTGAGAAGAGCCCGTTCCTTGAGAAGGTCGTCGCAATCAACCGTGTCTCGAAGGTCGTCAAGGGTGGTCGTCGCTTTGCGTTCACCGCTCTCGTCGTCGTCGGTGACGGTAACGGACTCGTCGGTGTCGGTTACGGAAAGGCCCGCGAAGTTCCGCTCGCGATTTCGAAGGGCGTCGAAGACGCGAAGAAGAACTTCTTCCGCGTTCCTCGCTCGGGACTCACCATTCCTCACCCCGTCCAGGGTGAAGCAGCGGCCGGTGTGGTTCTGCTTCGTCCGGCGTCGGCTGGAACCGGTGTTATCGCTGGTGGTCCCGTCCGCGCCGTTCTCGAGTGCGCCGGTATCCACGACGTGTTGAGCAAGTCTCTCGGCTCGTCAAACACCATCAACATCGTTCACGCAACGGTTGCCGCTCTCAAGAAACTCGAGGAGCCTCGTGCAGTCGCTGCACGCCGTGGTCTCGAGTTCGAGCAGGTAGCACCCGCGCGTCTCATCCGCGCTGAGGCTGACGCCTTGGCCGCCGCGAAGGCAGGTGCCTAATGGGTCAGCTCAAGGTCACTCAGATCAAATCCAAAATCAGCGAGAAGCAGAACCAGCGTGACACGCTGCGCAGCCTCGGACTGAAGCGCATTGGGCAGACGGTTCTCCGTCCGGACGACTCGGTCAACCGGGGTTACGTTCGCACCGTTGCGCACCTCGTCACCGTTGAGGAAGTGAAGTAATGGCTGAAGAAAAGAAGCCCGCCGCTAAGCCCGCCGCTAAGCCCGCCGCTAAGCCGGCCGCTGCGAAAGCGCCTGCGAAGGCCGCTGCCGCGAAGCCTGCTGTCGCGAAAGCGCCTGCGAAAGCGCCTGCGAAGACCCCGGCCAAGGCCGCGGCACCGAAGGCTGACGCCAAGCCGGCTGCCGACGTGGCCGAAAAGGCTCCCGCTGCGAAAGCGCCTGCGAAGGCAAAGCCCGCCGCCTCGGAAACGGGCGAGAAGGTTCAACTACTGAAGTTGCACCACCTCCGCCCCGCCCCAGGTTCAAAGAAAGCCCGCACTCGCGTTGGTCGCGGTGAAGGCTCGAAGGGAAAGACCGCTGGACGTGGTACCAAGGGCTCAAAGGCTCGTTACCAGGTTCGTCGCGGACTCGAAGGTGGAAACCTCAACTTCGTCATGCGCACGCCAAAACTTCGTGGATTCACGAATCCGTTCCGCGTCGAGTACCAGGTTGTCAACCTAGACCGCATCACCGAGCTTTACCCCAAGGGCGGAGATGTCACCATCGCCGACCTCGTGGCGAAGGGTGCCGTTCGCAAGAACGAGAAGGTTAAGGTTCTTGGAAACGGGGACATTTCGGTCGCCGTTACCGTCACGGTGGACAAGGTGTCGAAGTCCGCAGAACAAAAGATTGTCGCCGCGGGCGGTTCGATCAAATAGTTGGTGAAACGGGTCGGGGTTCCCCTCGGCCCGTTTTCTACTAGATTTAGAGAGTTGGCCGTTAGGCCTGTCACAGGAGGACTAGTGTTCAGCGCAATTCGTCGAATCATGGGCACCCCCGATCTTCGGACGAAGATTGGCTTTACCCTCGTGATGATTGTCCTGTACCGTTTTGGTTCGTTCGTGCCCGCACCGTTCGTTGATTTTGCGAACGTTCAAACCTGTCTCGCGGGCAGTGCCGGCACCAATGGCATTTACGAACTCGTCAACATGTTGTCGGGTGGCGCTCTCCTCCAGCTGTCCATTTTTGCCCTGGGAATCATGCCGTACATCACGGCGTCGATTATCACGCAGCTCCTTCGCGTCGTAATCCCGCACTTTGAAACTCTCCACAAGGAGGGTCAGGCAGGACAGTCCAAGCTGACGCAGTACACCCGTTATCTCACGCTTGGTCTGGGAATCCTGCAGTCGACCACTCTGGTGACGGTGGCGCGAAGCGGTCAACTCTTTGGCGCTTCCTCGAGCATTCCCGAGTGCACGCAGCTCATCACGAGCGATGCGTGGTATTCAATTCTGTTGATCGTCATCACGATGACCGCGGGAACCGGCCTCATCATGTGGTTCGGTGAACTGATCACCGAACGCGGTATCGGAAACGGTATGTCAATCCTGATCTTTGCGTCGATTGCCGCCGGCTTCCCCACCTCGCTCTGGGCAATCCAGCGCACCGAGGGAAACAGCATCTTCTTCCTCGTCATCGCGATCGGGATCGTCATCATGGCGGCCGTCGTCTTCGTCGAGCAATCACAGCGCCGCATCCCGGTCCAGTATGCGAAGCGTGTTGTCGGTACGCGAACCTATGGCGGAACTAGCACCTACATCCCCATCAAGGTGAACATGGCCGGTGTTGTCCCCGTTATCTTCGCCTCGTCACTCTTATACCTTCCCGCGCTCATTGCGCAGTTCAACCAGCCTGTCGCTGGCACCGTCGCACCGGATTGGGTGTTGTGGATTAGCGCGAACCTGGCCAGCGGTGACCAGCCTCTCTACACTGCGATGTTCTTCTTGCTGATTGTTGGATTCACGTACTTCTACGTCGCCATCACGTTCAACCCCATTGAGGTCGCTGACAACATGAAGCAGTACGGCGGATTCATCCCGGGGATTCGTGCTGGCCGCCCGACCGCCGAGTATCTTGACTATGTTTTATCCCGCATCACGCTTCCAGGGGCCTTCTATCTCGGTGTCGTTGCGCTCATTCCGCTCATTGCTCTGGCGACAATCGGAGCGAACCAGAACTTCCCCTTCGGCGGAACGTCAATCCTCATCATCGTCGGTGTTGGACTCGAGACCGTCAAGCAGATTGACGCTCAACTGCAGCAGCGTCACTATGAAGGACTGCTCGGTTAATGGTCCGCATGCTCCTCGTTGGTCCTCCGGGAGCCGGCAAGGGGACTCAATCGGTTCTCTTGTCGACAGCCTTCGGAATCCCCGCGATTTCGACAGGAGACATCTTTAGGGCCAACGTCCGTGACGAAACTCCCCTCGGCGTCGAGGCCAAGGGTTTTATGGACCGGGGTGAATACGTTCCCGACAGTCTCACGAACGCGCTCGTTGCCGATCGCTTGGCACACGACGATTGCGAGAGCGGGTTTCTCCTCGATGGTTACCCGCGAACCCTCGACCAGGTCCGCGCCTTGGACGAAGTCCTCGCAGCCCAGGGCAACCAACTTGACGTCGTCGTTGAGCTCACGGTCAATCCCGACATCGTGATTGACCGAATTCGTGTGCGTTCCAGCGAACTGGGGCGGACCGACGACACCGAGGACGTCATGCGCAACCGACTCGAGTTGTATGCTCGCGAAACCGCGCCTCTCATTCAGGTTTATGGCGCCCGCGGCATCCTCGTCAGCGTGGATGGAATCGGTCTAATCGACGACGTGACGGGGCGAATCGTCGACGGGCTCGGCCTTCGAGGATTTCGCGTCTAACCTCTAGTTGCAAAACCGCAGGTTGTGGCGTATTCTCGTACTTTGGTGTGTCGTGCCCCCGTGGCGCTTCCCGCCGACCGCACGACGTGTGGTTGAGAGCAGCTAACGAACGGAAACATGGCTAACAAAGATGGCGTTATCGAGATTGAAGGCTCGGTCGTAGAAGCGTTGCCCAACGCAATGTTTCGGGTCGAACTAGCGAACGGCCACAAGGTCCTCGCGCACATCTCGGGCAAAATGCGTCAGCACTACATCCGTATCCTCCCCGAGGACCGCGTGATTGTAGAACTTAGCCCCTACGACCTTTCACGAGGTCGCATCGTTTATCGCTACAAGTAACCACGCAGAAGGAACGGCCCGGAATTCACCGGGTACGACGCCAGCGAAACAGGAGAACACAATGAAGGTCAATCCGAGCGTCAAGCCGATCTGCGACAAATGTAAAGTCATTCGTCGCCACGGAAACGTCATGGTGATCTGCGAGAACCCTCGCCACAAGCAGCGCCAAGGCTAACGAACACCCCGACAACTCAATACATAACCTCGCCGCATCACAACCCATTCGTGGGGGCCCACCCGAGTAAGAGGCTCGGGAACGATGTTGGCACAGACCTCTTCAATCACTAGGAGCAGCCTCATGGCACGTCTCGCTGGAGTAGATATTCCCCGCGATAAGCGCGTGGAAATCGCACTCACCTACATTTACGGCGTTGGCCGTACCCGTTCGGTTCAGGTTCTCGACGAGACCAAAATCGACAAGAACATCCGCGTCAAGGACCTCACCGACGAACAGCTCATCGCGCTGCGTGACTACATCGACGCGAACTTCAAGGTCGAAGGTGACCTGCGCCGTGAGGTTCAGGCAGACATTCGACGCAAGGTGGAACTGGGCTCGTACCAGGGAATCCGTCACCGTCGTGGCCTGCCCGTTCACGGACAGCGCACGAAGACCAATGCCCGCACCCGCAAGGGACCGAAGCGCACTGTCGCCGGCAAGAAGAAGGCCGGCCGCTAGCTGCGGCCCTAGGAAAGGGAACTAGATCATGGCATCACCGAAAGCGACCGCTGGCCGTAAGCCCCGTCGTAAGGACAAAAAGAACATCGCCGTGGGCCAGGCTCACATCAAGTCGACGTTCAACAACACCATTGTGTCCATCACCGACCCGTCGGGTAACGTCATTTCGTGGGCGTCGTCGGGTGGCGTTGGATTCAAGGGTTCGCGAAAGTCGACTCCGTTTGCCGCTCAGCTTGCTGCAGAATCGGCAGCCCGTCAGGCACAGGAACACGGCATGAAGAAGGTCGACGTGTTTGTCAAGGGGCCTGGCTCCGGTCGTGAAACGGCAATTCGTTCGCTCCAGGCCGCTGGTCTCGAGGTCGGATCGATCACCGACGTGACGCCTCAGGCGCACAACGGTTGTCGCCCGCCCAAGCGCCGCCGCGTCTAACACACCAGGTTTTAACGGGGTGAGGGGGAGACCCGCTCGCCTCACACCAACAATTCAACATTCGTATTCAGAGAAGTGTCATATAGCGGACACTGACCGAAAGGAAATCACGTGCTCATTGCACAGCGCCCCACGCTCACCGAAATCACCGAATCAGACACGCGTTCGCAGTTTGTGATCGGACCGCTTGAACCCGGTTTTGGCTACACCCTGGGTAACTCCCTCCGCCGTACCCTCTTGTCGTCAATCCCCGGCGCAGCAGTCACCCGTTTTCGCGTGACCGGTGCACCGCACGAGTTTACGTCGCTCACGGGTGTCCACGAGGACGTCACGGAAATCATCTTGAACCTCAAGAACATCACGGTATCGAGTGAGCATGATGAGCCGGTTGTTGCCTACCTCCGTAAAAAGGGCGCTGGTGTTGCAACCGCAGCGGACATCACGGCTCCCGCCGGAGTAGAAATCCACAACCCCGAGATGCATGTTGCGACACTGTCGAAAGAGGGAAACCTTGAAATCGAACTCACGATCGAGCGCGGTCGTGGATATGTATCGGTGGAGCAGAACAAGATTGCCGGTGCCCCCATCGGTACCATCGCGATTGACTCGATTTATTCGCCCGTTCTCAAGGTGACCTACCGCGTCGAGGCAACTCGTGCCGGAGAGCGCACCGACTTTGACAAGCTCGTTGTCGACGTCGAGACCAAAGCGTCAATCGTTCCTCGCGACGCTGTCGCGTCGGCTGGTGGGACTCTCGTCGAACTGTTTGGACTTGCACGTGAACTGAACGTCGAAGCCGAAGGAATCGAAATTGGGCCTCGCTTCGAAGAGGTTGTTACGGGCGAAGGACTCGACATTCGCATTGAAGAACTCGACCTCACGGTTCGTTCTTTCAATTGCCTCAAGCGCGAGGGAATCAACACACTCGCACAGTTGGTCAACCTCACTGAGCACCAACTCATGAACATCCGAAACTTCGGACAGAAGTCGGTGGACGAGGTTCTCGAGAAGCTCGTCGAGCGCGGCATCAAGCTCAAGGACGGTGTTCCGGGAGCGGATTCTGCATACTTCTACGAGGCCAACGAATAGCAATTAACCTGCGGGTGCCGTCGCGCTCGCATCTGACAGGAGAACCAACACATGCCTAAGCCCACAAAGGGACCCCGCCTCGGAGGAGGCCCGGCCCACGAACGTCTGCTTCTTGCGAATCTCGCGGTTGCACTGTTCACCCACAAGTCAATCGAGACGACCGAGACGAAGGCCAAACGCCTCCGCCCGCTCGCTGAGCGCCTCGTCACGTTCGGGAAGCGCGGAGATCTCCACGCCCGCCGTCGTGTTCTGGGAATTCTTCGCAACAAGGATGCAACGCACGAACTCTTCACCGTGATTGCACCTCAGGTCGAACTGCGCGAGGGCGGTTACACCCGCATCACGAAGACTCGCTTCCGCAAGGGCGACAACGCGTCGATGGCACAGATTGAGCTAGTTCTTGAGCCTGTAAACCCCAAGCCCAAGTCAGCCAAGAAGATCGCGGCAGCAGCCGCAGCTGCCGCTTCGCCGGCTCCAAAGGCCGCTGCCGCAGTTGTTGCTGAGGACATCGTCGAAGACGTCGTTACCGGTTCTCCGGTTGACGAGGTTGTCGAGACTGAGGTCGTCGAGAGCGTCGAAGTGCCTGAGGCAGCCGAGGCTGACGAAGCCGTCGAAGATCCCGCGGACGACGCGGCACCGGAAGCAGCCGAAGAATCTGCCCCCGAGGGCGACGACAAGTAATTCAATGACGCGAGGCCCGGGGATTTTCCTCGGGCTTCGCGTTGTTTACGGTAGCCATTCATGAGACTCCGCATCGATTTCTCTTACGACGGCACGAACTTCTTTGGCTGGGCTAAACAACCCGGTCTGCACACCGTGCAGGGAACGCTCGATGTCGCGTTGGCAACGGTCCTTCGACTGGACACGATTCAATCGACGGTCGCGGGACGAACGGATGCGGGTGTTCACGCGACGGGGCAAACGGCTCACGTCGACGTCGACGATTCGGTCAAACCCGAACGGCTTCAGCGCCAACTCAATTCGATACTGGCGGGTGGGGCGATACACGTTCACCGCGTGACGATAGCTCCACCCGGGTTCGACGCACGCTACTCTCCGTTGTTCCGACGCTACGAATACCGAGTGTCCGATGCCGTCGGTAATCGTGATCCACGAACTCGGCACATCACGTTCTGGGTTGACAATCACCTCGACATCGAGCTGATGAACGCGGCCGCGACGTCGATTCTGGGGCTTCACGACTGGACCACGTATTGCAAGCCCCGGCCTCGAGCCACTCGCGTCCGCGAATTGCAGATTTTCCGCTGGCGGCGCGACGACGACGGTACTCTCGTTGCCCAAGTTCAGGCCGACGCTTTCTGCCACAACATGGTGCGAAACCTCGTCGGGATGTGTATCGCGGTGGGGCGCGGCAAACTCAGTGTGAGCGATGCCGTGACGCTTCGCGCGGAACGGACGCGCACATCAGCCTTCATCGTCATCCCGCCGCACGGGCTGACTCTCGTTGAGGTGGGCTATCCGGCGGATGACGAGATGGGGAATCGCGCTGAATCGTCGCGCGCCCGCCGTGAACCGGTTTGACCAGACGCGCAATCCCTTGTAGTGTTGTCCCTTGGTGCCCGACCCGGGTGCTTGGTTGAGCCCTCCACCGAGTTCTTTCCTTAGAAAGCCTCACCGGAGCGGGATTCACGAACACTTTAACCGAAAGCGCTACGACTGTGACGCGTACATTCTCCCCAAAACCCGCTGATATCCAGCGGGAATGGATCATCATCGACGCCGAAGACGTTGTCCTCGGTCGTCTGGCAAGCCACGCCGCGGTTCTTCTTCGCGGCAAGCACAAGCCGACCTTCGCTCAGCACATGGACATGGGTGATCACGTCATCATCATCAATGCGGAAAAGGTCGCACTCACCGGCTCGAAGCTGACGCAGAAGCTTGCCTACCGCCACTCGGGTTACCCGGGTGGGCTGACGGCCGTCAAGTACTCGGAACTCCTCGAGAAGCACCCCACGCGCGCCGTTGAGAAGGCCATTCGTGGCATGCTCCCCAAGAACTCGCTCGGAGCCGACCAGTTCCGCAAGCTCAAGGTGTACGCGGGTGCCGAGCACCCTCACACCGCACAGCAGCCGAAGCCGTACACATTTGACCAGGTCGCGCAGTAAGCGCTAAGCGAAGGATTAGAACAGTGGCAAAAATCAGCGAAACCACAGCATCGGGCGCCAAGGCACCGAAGCTCACTCTCTCTGTCGCCGGCGCAGCCGTCGGCCGACGCAAGGAAGCAATCGCCCGCGTGCGACTCATTCCCGGTACCGGTACCGTGACTGTGAACGGTCGCGCAATCGAAGAGTACTTCCCGAACAAGCTTCACCAGCAGCTCATCACGTCGCCGTTCGCGGTTCTCGAGCTCGGTTCTGTTTATGACGTCATCGCTCGCATTTCGGGCGGAGGCCCCTCGGGTCAGGCCGGCGCGCTGCGTCTCGGCATCGCTCGATCCCTCCTCGAAATCGACAGCGAGAACAACCGTCCGACCCTCAAGAAGGCCGGTTTCCTCACGCGTGACGCACGTATCAAAGAGCGCAAGAAGGCTGGACTCAAGAAGGCCCGCAAGGCTCCCCAGTACTCGAAGCGTTAATCGGTCATTCTCCGATGTCGAGTCTCTTTGGGACCGATGGTGTTCGCGGGCTCGCCAACGCCGAACTCACGGCCGACTTGGCCCTGCGTCTTGCGCAGGCAGCCTCCCAGGTTCTCACACAGGGTCGACATGCCGACGAGGTGCGTCGAGAGGGGCGTAAGCCGCGCGCAATTGTTGCCCGCGACCCACGAATCTCTGGCGAATTCCTCACGGCGGCGGTTTCGGCTGGGTTGGCAAGTTCCGGAATCGATGTTCTCGATGCTGGGGTTTTGCCCACCCCCGCGGCGGCGTTTCTCGTCAACGACATTCAGGCCGACTTCGGTGTCATGATTTCGGCGTCGCACAACCACGCGGCGGATAACGGCATCAAGTTTTTCTCATTCGGGGGAACAAAACTTCCCGACATCGTTGAGGAGCGGATTGAAAAAGCGATGGCGGGGCCGCGCCTTCAGCCGACTGGCGCGGGAGTCGGTCGAATTCGCCGATTTGCCGATGCGGAAGACCGATACGTGCTTCACCTCCTCGCGACGATGGACATCTCGCTGGCTGGATTGCACATCGTCATCGACTGTGCGAACGGCGCAGCCGCCGGAATCTCACCGCGGGCGTTCAAAGACGCGGGCGCGCAGGTCACCGTAATCGGTAGTGACCCGGACGGTCTCAACATCAATGAGGGGTGCGGTTCAACCGACCTCGCCCTGTTGCAAAAAAAGGTCGTTGATGTCGGAGCCGACCTGGGGATTGCACACGATGGTGACGCGGACCGATGCCTCGCCATCGACGCCAGCGGACAGGTCATCGACGGCGATCACATCATGGCGATCCTTGCCGTGTCGATGAACGAACGGGGTCTGCTCAAGAGTTCGACGGTTGTCGCAACGGTCATGAGCAACCTCGGCCTCGAAATCGCGCTCAATCGCGAGGGAATCTCGCTTCGGCGGTCGGCGGTCGGCGACCGTTATGTCCTCGAAGACATGGCAACGGGTGCCTACAACTTTGGCGGCGAACAATCGGGGCACATCATCTTCGCGGATCACTCCACGACGGGTGACGGGCTGCTCACCGGACTTCACCTCGCAGCCGAGATGGTGCGATCCGGAAAGACTGCGACGGAACTGGCCGCCGTCATGACCGCGTTGCCACAGATTCTCGTCAACGTGAAAGACGTTGACCACACGCATCTGGACTCGGATACGGTAATCTCCGCGTTGCAGTCGGAACTCGAGGGCGAACTCGGCGATTCGGGCCGAATCCTGCTCCGCTCGTCGGGCACCGAGCCATTGGTGCGGGTCATGGTCGAAGCCGCGACTCAGGATCACGCCGAGAGCGTCGCCAACCGACTGGCGGACACAGTACGCGCGCGACTCTCCCGCTAGATTTTGCGCAACAACACGGTTGACACCGTGTGATCGCGGTCCTTTTTCAGGACCAATTTCGCGCGCGAGCGGGTCGGTGCGATGTTCTCAATCAGGTTCGGTTCGTTGATGGACTTCCAGATTGCCGTCGCTTCGGCGATGGCCTCGACGCGCGAGAACGCCGCGTATCGGTGGAAAAACGACCGCTCGTCGGCGAATGCGCTGGTCTGTAGCGCAAGGAACCGGTTGACATACCAGGATTCGATATCGGCTGTTCGGGCATCGACATAGATCGAGAAATCGAACAGATCCGACAGGGCGACAGATTGCCCGGCGGTGGGTGGCTGCAGCACATTCAGGCCCTCGACGATGAGAATGTCGGGTCTCGAGACTTCAATCGTCTCGCCGGGGATGATGTCATACGACAAGTGCGAATACACCGGCGCAAACACCCTTTCCGCCCCTGACTTGATCTCGGTGACGAATCGAAGCAGCGCACGGCGGTCGTACGATTCGGGGAAACCCTTGCGGTGCGCGATTCCGCGTCTGGTCAATTCGGCATTGGGGTAGAGGAACCCGTCGGTCGTCACCAGTGCGATGTTGGGCGTCTCGGGGTCGCGGGACAACAGTTCGCGCAGCAGTCGGGACACGGTGGACTTACCGACCGCGACGCTACCGGCAACTCCGATGACGAAAGGAGTGTGCGGTTTCGTGATCCCGAGGAACGCCGCGGTGTCGGCGTGAGTTTGGCGCGCCGCCTTGGCGTAACGCGATAAAAGGTTTGTCAACGGGATATAGATGCTGTCGACCTCGTCGATGTCGAGGCTGTCGCCGAGCCCGCGAATGCGTTCGATTTCCTTCGCCGACAGAGGAGACGCCAAAGACGACGCGAGTGCTGACCACCGATGACGAGGAATCTCATGGAACGGGGTCAACCCGATTGAACTATCCGCCATTTGCTCAACGATACTCTGCTCGCGGGGCGGTTAGACTTGCCCCCATGTGCGGAATCGTCGGTTACGTGGGTCCTCGAGGTTCCCAGGAGGTCCTTCTCGGGGGGCTCGGGCGCTTGGAGTATCGCGGGTACGACTCTGCGGGTGTCGCCATCATCTCGACCGACCTGCAGACCCGTAAGCGCTCAGGAAAGCTTCAGACACTGCGGGACGAACTCGTCGCCAATCCGCTCGATGACGGCCATACGGGCATCGGACACACCCGCTGGGCCACTCACGGGGCACCAACCGACGTCAACGCACACCCGCACCTCGCGGACGGGGGCAAACTTGCTCTAATCCACAACGGAATCATCGAGAACTTCGCCGAACTCAAGGCCGAGCTCGTCGCCGAGGGAACCGAATTCACGTCCGAGACGGATTCTGAAGTCGCTGCCCACATGGTTGCCCGCGAGTATCACCGAACGTCTGATTTGACCGAAGCCCTGCGCGCCGTCGTCGCCCGCTTGGACGGAGCATTCACTCTGCTGGTCGTGCACGAAGATTCGCCCGGTGTGGTCGTCGGTGCTCGCCGTAACTCGCCACTCGTCATCGGGCTTGGTCAGGGCGAGAACTTCCTCGGAAGCGACGTCGCCGCGTTTGTTGAATACACGAGCGATGCCTTGGCCATCGGCCAGGACCAGATCGTCACGATAACCAAGGACGCTGTCGCGGTAATTGACTTTGACGGCAACTCCGTCACGCCCGAGCCGTTTACCGTGACGTGGGATGTGTCCGCCGCTGACAAGGGTGGGTGGACGTCGTTCATGGCGAAAGAGATTAGTGAAGAGCCGGCTGCGGTCGCCGACACAATTCGTGGCCGAATCAAGAACGGCGAGGTCCACATCGAGGGCTTCGAGCCGTCTGCGTTCATCGACGTTGACCGGATCATCATCATTGCTTGCGGGACTGCGGCCTACGCCGGACTCGTGGGAAAGTACGCGCTCGAACAGTGGGCGCGAATTCCCGTCGACGTGGAACTCAGCCACGAATTTCGTTATCGCGAACCCGTCATCTCGAATAGAACCCTGATCGTCTCGGTCAGTCAGTCGGGCGAAACAATGGACACGCTGATGGCCGTCAAGTACGCGCGCGAGGTCGGAGCCCGCACCCTGTCGATTTGCAACACCCAGGGTGCCACGATTCCGCGCGAGTCGGACGCGGTGATTTACACGCACGCTGGACCGGAGGTCGCGGTCGCGTCAACGAAGGCATTCGTGGCGCAAGTGACCGCCCTGTATCTCTTGGGAATTGCCATCGCGCAAGCGAATGGAAAGGGCGACCCGACGGTTCTCGCTGCCGTCGTTAGTGACCTCGAAGCAACGCCGGCGATGCTCGAAACTGTTCTCCTGCATGGCGAGCGCATCAAGACGCTCGCACAATGGATGGTCGATACGCAGGCGATTTTGTTGTTGGGCCGCCATGTCGGATATCCGATTGCGCTGGAAGGTGCACTCAAATTGAAGGAACTCGCCTATATTCACGCGGAAGGCTTTGCCGCGGGCGAACTTAAGCACGGGCCCATCGCATTGATTGAACCTGGACAAGTGGTGTTCGTCATCGTGCCAAGCCCGCGCGACCCACATTCGCTCCATGCGAAGGTTGTGTCGAATATCCAAGAGATTCGAGCGCGCGGCGCCCGCGTCATCGCTATCGCCGAACAGGGCGACGCCGCCGTTCTCCCGTATGCCGACGAGGTCATTCCGATTCCGTTGGCATCCAGCTTTATTGAGCCGATCTTGGCGGTCGTACCGTTGCACATTTTCGCCATGGAGCTTGCCGCGGCGAAGGGGCTCGACGTCGACCAACCGCGCAACCTCGCCAAATCCGTCACGGTGGAATAACCATGGCGATCGTCGGGCACGGAATCGACGTTGTCGACATTGCGCGATTCGACGCATCACTCACCCGGACACCGAAACTTCGCGACCGTTTGTTCGCCCCATCCGAGCGCAAACTCTCTATTGAATCGTTGGCCGCACGTTTTGCGGCGAAAGAGGCCCTGATCAAGGCCCTGGGGGGAAGAAACGACCTGTCCTGGGTCGATGTTGAAATCCCGCAACGCGAGGGCAGGCCCGAATTTCGATTGAGCGGTGCCATCGCTGCCCGAATTGAGCGATTAGGACTGGTGTTGCACCTATCTCTCAGCCATGGCGCCGGAATCGCCGTGGCCAGCGTGATCGCCGAGGAACGATGAGCACGCCACTTCGCCGTGTCCTGGTGTCGTCCTCAGCGATCCAGAGGAACGTCGAACGACTGCGTGAGCTCGCGCCCGCGACCGACACCATGGTCGTCGTCAAAGCGAACGGCTACGGACACGGTGCTGAGCTCACCGCTCGCGCAGCGCTCGCGGGCGGGGCAAGTTGGATTGGTGTCGCGGACATCGGCGAGGCTTTGGACCTCCGGGATAAGGGAATCACCGCACCCCTTCTTGCCTGGCTACACGCGGCGGATGAGGAATTCATCGAGGCAATCGGGCAGGACGTAACCCTGGGCGTCTCCACCATTGCGCAACTCCACGCTGTTGCGCAGGCCGGCGGGGGAACGGTCCATCTCAAGATCGACACGGGACTTGGGCGAAACGGGGTCGGTCGGGAACATCTCGCTGAATTCCTCGACACGGCTGCCGTGCTCCACTCGAGCGGCGACCTCGTTGTCGATGGACTCATGTCGCACGTGTCGGGAACATCACGCGAGGCCGACCTTGGGCAGGCCGAAGTTTTCGTCCACACGCGAGACCTACTCGCCAAAAAGGGCGTCACGCCAACCCATCTGCACATCGCGGCGTCCGCGGCGGCCATCGACCACCCGTCGCTTCGGTTCACGATGGTGCGATTCGGCATTGCGGCCTATGGTCTCGCGCCAACCACGTCCCACCTTGAGTTGGGGCTCACGCCCGCGATGCGATTCGAATCATCAATTGTCAATGTCAAGCGCCTCGCCGCCGGTGACGGAGTGTCCTATAACTTTCTGTGGACCGCTCCGACGGAAACCACCGTCGCACTGGTTGCCGCAGGCTATGCCGATGGAATCCCGCGTGCGGCGACCGGCCGTGCAGAGGTTGAAATTGCTGGCGTCCGTTACCCCGTTGTTGGCCGAATCGCGATGGACCAAATTGTGGTCGATGTCGGCGACGCCCTCGTTACGGCGGGTGACCCCGTCGGTATCTGGGGTGACCCGACCGGTGGCACACCGAGCGTGTCCGATTGGGCCGATTGGGCCGACACCATTAGCTACGACATCGTGACGGGAATCGGGGACCGCGTCACTCGAATCGACCTCTCGTGATGTCGATACCGGCCGCCGACGACATGGCCGAATTCGGTGCGCGAGTAGCACGGCTACTGCGCGCCGGTGACGTCGTCTGCCTGACGGGCGAATTGGGAGCCGGTAAAACGACGTTCACGCGCGGGCTGGGGCGCGAACTTCAGGTCAGCGGAACGGTTACCAGCCCGACCTTCGTCGTCGCCCGCACTCACCCGCGAGCCGATGGCGTGCCGTTTGTTCACATCGACGCCTACCGCCTGCAGAGCGCAGCCGAGCTCGAAGACCTCGACATTGACTGGGATAACGTCATTTCCGTCGTCGAATGGGGACACGGAATGTTGGACACCATCGTCGATGAGTGGCTCGAGATTGTCATCGACCGGTCGCGCAGCGCTGACGACGAAACTCGAACCGTGAGCCTGCACGCCGTCGGTCCACGCGGAAACGAATTGGCGGATGCGCTTGGACGAAACGAGCACGCGTGATTCTGGCTATCGACACATCGGCTGGCACGAGCGTGGCCCTGGTCGGCGATGGAATCGTTGCCGAGGCGGCCACGGCGGACACGCGCAGCCACGCTGAACACATCGGTGTGTTCATCGATCGCGTCCTGACCGATGCGGGGGTAACTCCGTCAGACGTGGCCGCCGTTGTGACGGGTATCGGACCCGGGCCGTTCACCGGTCTGCGGGTGGGAATCGCGGCGGCAATCGCGTTTGCGGTTGGCCGCGGAATCCCCATCTACGGTATTCCGAGCCATGACGCGGCAGCAGTGGGCCGAGAAGTCTGCACGATCGTGACGGATGTTCGACGACGCGAACTGGCGTGGACGACGTATCGCGATGGTGTTGCCGTCGCCGGTCCAGGTCTCACGACGGAGGCAAATTTGGCGACCGACGTTGACCTCGGCACATTTCCCGAGTTTCGCGCCGAGACCGTCTCGGCGGCACTTCTTGCGACCGCGGCTCAGAATCGGCTTGCCCGCGGTGACGACCTCTCGAGCCTGCGCCCGCTGTACCTGAGGGCGCCCGATGCGACACCCAACAATGGGCCGAAGCGAGTGAGCTGATGATTCGACTCGCGGCTGAAGCAGACCTGACAAGTGTCCACGGACTTGAGCAGGTACTTTTTCCCGATGACGCATGGCCCTTCGATAAACTCGACGACGACCTCCGTAGCCCGTATGCGCATTTTCTTATTGCCGAGGACGAGGATCGTGTGGTCGGGTATGCGATTGCCCAGTATCTGACGGGGAACGATGTCGCCGACATCCAGAACATCGCCGTCGTCGAGTCGCATCGCCGACGTGGTGTTGGAGCCGAACTGTTGGATGCCCTCGTTTCGTGGACCGTCGAGAACGGTGCGTCGGCAATCATGCTTGAGGTTCGTGACGACAACGTCGTTGCCCAGTCCTTGTACGCCTCGCGTGGTTTCGAGGTCATCGCGACGCGACCCAAGTATTACCAGCCGTCCGGCGTCGATGCTCTCGTCATGCGACGGGAGGTGTCCGCATGAGTGGTCCGCTCGTACTCGGAATCGAATCGAGTTGCGACGAAACCGGCGTCGGAATCGTTCGTGGCACGACGCTACTCGCGAACGTCATTGCGTCGAGCATGGATGAACACGCGGTCTTTGGCGGTGTCGTCCCCGAAATCGCGGCCAGGGCTCATCTCGAAGCGATGCGGGGAACAATCGCCGCCGCGGTCGCCGAAGCTAACATTCGGCTCGAGGATCTTGACGCGATTGCTGTCGCGGCAGGCCCGGGGCTGGCGGGAGCGCTCATGGTCGGGGTCGGAGCCGCGAAGGCCCTCGCTGTATCTCTCGGTAAGCCGATCTATGGCGTCAACCACCTCGTCGGGCACGTCGGTGCAGACGTGTTGCGTGAGGATGGCGGCGACATCGAGCTTCCCACCGTCGCGCTCTTGGTCAGTGGCGGGCATACGTCACTATTGCTCGTTCGAGACCTCGTGTCGGACGTCGTACTGTTGGGCGAAACCATCGATGATGCGGCCGGAGAGGCGTTCGACAAGGTCGCACGTCTGCTGAAACTTCCCTATCCGGGAGGTCCGCACATCGATCGCATTGCCGTCGACGGCGACCCCACCGCGATTCGCTTCCCACGCGGATTGACGTTGCCCAAAGACCTCATCAACCACCGCTACGATTTTTCGTTCTCGGGGCTCAAGACCGCCGTCGCTCGGCATGTCGAAACCACTGAAAACCCGTCAATCCCCGATGTCGCCGCGAGTTTCCGCGAATCTGTCGCCGACGTGTTGACCAAAAAGGCAGTCGCTGCGTGTCTCGAACACAACGTCAGTCGATTGCTCCTGGGGGGAGGTGTCGCTGCGAATGCCCGAATTCGCGCGCTGGCGGCCGAGCGGTGCGCAGAGAACGGCATTGAATTGCGCGTTCCGCCCCTTAACCTCTGTACCGACAACGGTGCGATGATTGCAGCCCTTGGCGCGCACCTCGTTGCGCGCGGCGTCGCACCGTCGGACCTGGACTTCCCCGCGGATTCGACACTGCTCGTCGAAACCGTTCGCGTCTAGCGAACCCGCTCCGCCACAATCGCGACGCGACCGTTACCCGCGCGGGTCACGATCAGGGTCGCCGACCTCGACCCCTTCAACTTCAGTTTGGTTCGGAACGTCGCGGGATCGATGTCGACGCCACGTTTCTTGATCTCGAGCGTGCCAATTCCGGCGTTCCGGCAATACTGGGCAATTGCGCGAATATCGAGCGGCACGATGTCGATGACGTGAAACGCCTGCGCAAAAGGGGTCTGAACGAGTGTGTCGCTCGACAAATAGGCAATCGACGAGGCGATGGTGTGTGCGCCGAGTTGTCGCGCGAGTGTCCCGAGCAGCTGGGCACGGATGACAGCTCCGCTCGGGTCATAGACATATGCACCGACGTCACCGACCTCTACTACCGAGTCGGGTGCACTCGCGGTGAGCTCGGCGGACTCCGCTCCCAAAATCAATGCGCTTCGAGCGACGTTTGGCCGGGCGAGTGTGCCGGTCCACACGACACATTCGACGGTGTCGCCGGAATCCTCGACCCACTGAGCCTCAACGCCATCGGGCAACAATTCGTGGGCGATGGCGGGTGACAATTTGATTCCGCTGGGGATCGTCTGCGCAACATCGAACACCCACTCGAGCGAGGGTGACCAGTCAACGGGATTCGACAGACGTTTGTCTTTCGAGCGACGAGCAGGGTCGAACCATAACGCACCGAACCGTGAAAGGTCGACGCTCTCGGCGTCACCCTGTTCGACGCTCGCATTGTCGAACGGAGCGAGGTTGTAGGTCGCGATGGCGGCGGTGGACTCGTCGCAATCGATTGCGACGACGTTGATTCCGAGGCCGGCGATGGCCAGCGCGTCGCCTCCGATCCCGCATCCCAGGTCGCCGACGGTGATATTGCCGAGGGCGCGAAAACGCGCGGCGTGGTGGGCGGCGACGTCCAATCGGGTCGCTTGCTGCAATCCGTTTTCGGTGAAGAACATGCGCGCGGCAAAATCGCCGAATTTCGCCTTCGCTTGTGCTCGAAGTCTGCGCTGTCGGAGAACGACGCGGGTCATCTCGGGCGAGACGCCTTGGTCACGCAGCGCGGACACGGCGCGAACCACGTTGTCGGTCGCCCGGTAGGGCGGGAGACCGGCGAGTAACGTCAACGCCTCACTGGTGAGGAGTAATTCGGCATCCGCGCGGTCCATGTGATCATTCTCGCAGTTACTCACATTGGCACTCGCGTTTGGAGAGTGCTAACTCGCGCGGTAAACTAGGGACTGCACGCTACCGTGCGCTCACATCGTCCACAAAGGAAGAGGTCAACCGTGTCGGTCGCTATCAAGCCGCTCGAAGATCGCATTGTCATTCAGCAGCTCGCTGCTGAGCAGGTCACGTCGTCGGGAATTGTCATTCCTGATTCGGCCAAGGAAAAGCCCCAAGAGGGTGAAGTTGTTGCAATCGGCCCCGGCCGCATTGACGACAACGGAAACCGCGTTCCCCTCGATGTCACCGTCGGCGACGTCGTTCTGTACTCGAAGTACGGCGGAACCGAAATCAAGTACGACGGGGTCGAGTACCTCGTTCTCTCGGCTCGCGACGTGCTTGCGATTGTTAAGCGCTAACTAATCCCTCGGAAGGCTCCCGCGTTCGTCGCGGGGGCCTTTCGCGTTGGCGAGTAGGGTGAAACGGTGAGTACCCCTACCCGGACCAGCGGCGTTGTTGCCGGACTGAGTTCCTATTTCCTGTGGGGATTCCTCCCCCTGTACTTCGTCATTCTCGGAAGCACCGGCCCGTGGGAGATCGTGTCCTGGCGAATCCTGTGGTCGATTTTGTTCTGCGTCGGGATTCTTGTCGTGACGAGACAGTTCACCGCCACCGTGGCGCTGCTGCGGGACAGAAAAATCGTGCTGTACACCATCGCTGCCGGTGTTCTCATTTACGTCAACTGGCAGTTCTACATTATTGCCAACCTGACCGGACACATCGTGGAAGCCTCACTCGGTTATTTCATCAACCCGCTCGTCACCATCCTGCTGGGTGTAATGGTGCTTGGAGAAAAACTCCGCCCGTTGCAGTGGGTGGCAATGGGGTTCGCTGCCGTTGCGGTAATAATCCTCGTCGCCGGGTATGGCCAAATTCCCTGGTTTGCATTCATCCTCGCCGGCTCATTTGCCACATACGGACTGGTGAAGAACCGCATCGGGGGGACGCTCAACGCGACCCAGAGCCTGACCTTCGAGACGATGTGGCTTGTCCCGGTCGCGGTCATCTTTGTTGCGATCGAAATCGCTGCCGGTACGCTCAACTTCGGTGCGCACGACCCCGTAAACACCGCGCTCCTCATCGGTCTCGGGCCCGTCACCGCTATTCCGCTTCTGCTCTTTGGTTTTGCCTCATCGCGGGTTCCACTGTCGTGGATGGGGTTCATGCAGTATGTCGCGCCGACGCTGCAGTTCATCATTGGCGTTTTTGTCATGAACGAACCCATGCCCCCCGTGCGGCTCATCGGTTTCGCGCTCGTGTGGGTTGGTTTACTCGCGCTTATCATCGACATGGCGCAACGAAATCGGCGTCGTACCGCCTGAAATCGTTGTGGATGGGGCACGGCGAGCGAGAATGTTGTTAATTTACGTGTTGCCCACTGTTAACGTCGATTTTGCATTTACCCCGATGCATAGATAGCGTATACGCAAGCGGCGAATCGTCCGATTCGTTGTCCACGAAAAAATCAAGGAGAAAAATGGGCGTATTTGCGAAGGCTTCGGCCTCCCGTAAGGTCGCATCGCTTCTCGGTGGTCTCGCTATCCTCGGTACCTCAGCACTCGTGCTGAGCGGCTGTGCAGCAGGCACCGATGGCACTGCAGGCCCCGTCGGCGACCTGACCCTCAAAATCGGTACGGCTCTGCCGCAGACCGGTAACCTCGCGTTCCTCGGACCCCCCGAAGAAGCGGGTACGGCACTTGGTATCAAGGATGTCAACGACGCTGCCAAGGGTATTACCATCGAGGTCACATGGGGTGACTCGGGCGACACCGACAACAAGGCATACGAGACTGAAATCCCGCGTCTTCTCGACGCTGGCGTTTCCGCGATCCTCGGTGCTGCATCGTCGGGTACCTCGCTCCAGTTCATCGACCAGGTTGTTGGCGCTGGAGTTATCCAGTTCTCGCCGGCAAACACCTCCGCCGAACTCACCACGTACGACGACAAGGGACTGTACTTCCGTACCGCTCCTTCGGACGTCCTCCAGGGTGAAGTTCTCGGAAACCTGATCGCTGCAGACGGACACCAGACCCTCGGCATGATCGTCCTCAACGACTCGTACGGCACAGGCCTCGCGCAGTTCGTTGGTGACGCATTCACCGCTGCTGGTGGAAGTGTCGTTGCAGAGCCGACCTACAACACAGGCGACACCAACTTCGCCTCACAGATCGCAGAAGTTACTGCTGCTGGCCCCGACGCTATCGTCCTCATCACGTTCGAAGAGGTCAAGACGATTGCACCGGAGCTCATCGGTGGAGGCTTCGACGCGAAGAATGTCTACTTCGTTGACGGAAACCTTGCAAACTACTCGGACGTCTTCGCTGAAGGACTCCTCGAGGGCGCTAAGGGAACCATGCCCGGACTCGACATCGCAACCATTGCTGACTTCACCACAGCAATGAACGACAACTGGGTTGCCGAAGGCAACGCTGACCTCGAATCCGTATTCGCATACGGTCCTGAGGCCTACGACGCTGTCGTCCTTCTCGCACTGGCTGCACTTGAAGCTGGTTCGGTTGTGGGCGTCGACATCGCCGCGAAGCTCCAGGAGGTTTCTGGTGGCGTTGCTGGTGGCACGAAGTGCACCACGTTCGCAGAATGTGCTGACATCATCATTGGTGGCGGCCAGGCTGACTACGACGGTGTTTCGGGCCCGATCACCTTCAACGAAGTTGGAGACCCTACCGAAGCGTCGATTGGTATTTACCAGTTCGGTGCCGACAACATAGCCGTTCCCTACTACGGGTAACGACTAAAAAGTCACAGGAGGGGCTTCGGGGAAACCCGAGGCCCCTTCCCTATTAACCCGTTGGCGGCACGGACAAAAGAGCCCGGCCCACAAGGGACGGGCTCTTTTTGTGAGGAGGTTTATGCGCCGAGGGTACCGAGGTACAACCCGATAACCTTGGGGTCATTCAGCAGGTCGCGACCGGTGCCGGTGTAGGCGTCTGTTCCCTGGTCGAGAACATAACCGCGATCACAAATCTGAAGGCACCGACGAGCGTTTTGTTCCACCATGATGGTGGTCACGCCGGCCTTGTTGATTTCTGAGACGCGAATGAAGGCTTCATCTTGACGGACCGGCGACAGTCCGGCGCTGGGCTCGTCGAGGAGGAGCACAGCGGGGTCCATCATCAGCGCACGGCTCATCGCCACCATCTGGCGCTCACCGCCTGAGAGCGAGCCTGCGCGCTGTTTGAGGCGCTTCCCAAGCTCGGCGAAGATGCTCGTCACAAACTCGAGTCGCTCGGTGAAGCGTTTTGAGTCCTGGAACATTCCCATCTGCAGGTTTTCCTCGATGGTGAGACTGGGGAAAACGTTGTTGGACTGAGGAACGAATCCGACGCCGCGCGAGACGAGATTGTTTGCCTTGAGCCCCGTGATGTCTTCGCCGTTGAGCGTGATTGAGCCACCGCGAACCTGAACCATTCCGAAAATTGCCTTGAGGAAAGTCGATTTTCCGGCGCCGTTTGGCCCGATGATTCCGACCAGTTCGCCCTTATTGGCGTAGAGGTTTGTTCCGTTCAGGATATTGACTCCGGGAAGGTATCCCGCGACAAGGTCTTTCGCGAGGATGACGGGGGTCTCGGGGGACTGTGCCATTTACTTCTCCTTGCCTGACTTCGGAAGGGTGATGCGCCCGGTGACGGTTCCGAGGTCGTCGTCCTGGTGGCTTCCCAGGTACGCGTCGATAACCGCAGGGTTACGCATAACCTCGTGGGGGTCACCTTCAGCGACGACCTTTCCTTCGGCCATGACAATCACCCAGTCCGCGATGTGGCGAACCATGTGCATGTCGTGCTCCACGAAGAGGACGGTCATGCCTTCCTTTTTGAGGTTGAGAATGTGGTCGAGCAACGACTGTGTGAGCGCAGGGTTCACGCCGGCCATCGGCTCGTCGAGCATCACGAGTTCTGGTTTCGTCATAAGCGCACGCGCCATTTCGAGGAGCTTGCGTTGACCGCCCGAGAGCGAGGCCGCGTAGTCGTCCTTTTTTGCGTCCAGATTGAAGCGGGTGAGGAGGTTGAGCGCTTGCGCCTCGATTTCAGCGTCCTTCTTCTTCCAGAGGAAGTGGAACATCGATGCCCAGAGCTTTTCGCCCCGCTGCTCGGTTGACCCTAGCTTCATGTTGTCCATGACGGTGAGGAGGCTGAGCGCCTTCGTCAATTGGAAGGTGCGGATGAGTCCCATTCGCGCCACCTTGAATGCCGCGACTCCGGCCAGGGACCTACCGTTGAACGACCAGGTTCCTGTGTTCGGGTTATCAAAACCCGTGAGCAGGTTGAAGAATGTCGTCTTTCCGGCCCCGTTGGGTCCGATGAGTGCCGTGATCGCATTGCGCGGGATTTCGACGTGTTCGACGTCGACCGCGGTGAGTCCGCCAAACTGGCGCCGAACACTGTCAGCGATGAGGATTGGGTCTTTTTTGGCCACTCCCGGTCTGATCTCACCGACGTTAAGGCCGGTCGACTTGACGGGAGTTGTGGGCTTGTCGTTACTTGACAAAGGTCAGCTCCTTCTTGTTGCCGAAGATTCCCTGTGGGCGGAAGACCACAAGCAATACGAGGGCGACACCAATGAGGATGAAGCGAACCTGTGCTGCCTGGATCGAATCGAACGGGAGCAGTCCCAACTTGGCGAGTGCGGGGAAGAGTAGACCGAGGAAGGCTTGCAGTACCCAGAAGATCACGGAGCCAACGAGCGGACCAAACACGGTAGCAGCGCCACCGAGCAACAAGGCCGTCCACAGGAAGAAGGTCAGCGACGTCACGTACACACCAGAGTTCACGTTGGTCGATAACGCAAGCATGATTCCACCGAGTGCGCCGAAGACGCCACCGATGATGAGCGCCTGTAATTTGTAGGCGAAGACGTTCTTGCCGAGCGAGCGCACGGCCTCTTCGTCTTCGCGGATTCCCTTGATGACGCGACCCCACGGTGAGTTGACGAGACGCCAGACCACAAAAACGCTGACGGCGAGAATGATGGCACCGACGATGCGGAGGTACCACGTGCGCTCGTCATCGAAGAACGGTTCGAAGCCGAATTCACCGTCGGGGATGGGGTTCGACGTGTTGAATCCACCGGCACCGACAATCGGATTTGTGACTGTGCCACCGGGACCGTTGAAGCCTGACAGTCCGTCGGCCGAGCCGGTGACGTCGATAAACGCTGAGGTGAGCAGCAGTAGGCGAATGATTTCCGCCGCGGCGATGGTCACGATGGCGAGGTAGTCACCGCGCAATCTGAGGGTGGGTATCCCGAGGATGAGTGCAAAGATTATCGATGCACCGATACCCACGAATGCCGCGAAGTACCAGGGAAGTCCTAGGGTGAGTACTCCAATTGCGTAACCGTAAGCACCAAGGGCCATGAACCCGGCCATACCCATGTTGAGCAGTCCGGCAAATCCGAAGTGGATTGCGAGACCGAGGCCGGCGAGGGCGTAGGCCATCGTGGTCGGATCGAGAATGAACGAGGCCGTCGAGGAGAGAATTCCGAGAATATCCATGGGTTAGCCCACCCTTTCCTTGCGACCGAGAATTCCCTGCGGGCGGAAGAGCAAGATACCGATGAGGACAACGAGCGCCCCCACATACTTGAGGTCCGAGGGGATGAAGAGACTGGACGCCTCGACGAGGATTCCGACGATGAGCGAACCAATGAGCGCTCCATAGGCGGTTCCCAGCCCACCGAGAGTGGTAGCGGCGAAGATGAGCAGCAGGATTTGTCCACCCATATCCCAGCGGATACCGGGGCGGAAGTACGCCCACAGAATCCCGGAGAATCCAGCGAGGAGTGAGCCGATGATCCAGACGATTCGAATGACACCATCAACGTTGATTCCTGAGGCGGCGGCGAGGCTCGGATTGTCCGAAATCGCGCGGGTGGCCTTGCCGACCTTCGTGTAGGTGAGCCACGCAGCGAAGATTACGATGAGCACGACGGAAATCCCCATGCTGACCATGCCGACGACGCTAAGCGAGACTTCACCGAAGAGTGGAATCTTTGGGCTGTCAGCTCCCGGAAGTTGCTCCGTGCCACCGCCGATGAAGAACTGGTAAAGGTAGCGGATTGCGAGGGAGAGCCCGATCGACACGATCATGAGCTGCACAAGTCCGGTGTTTCGTTTGCGCAACGGTCCCCACAATCCCGCATCGAGAGCCCAACCAAGACTCGCCGACAAAATAATGGCCAGTCCGATGGCGAGGGGAAGCCCTGCGTCGCCGAAGAACTCAACGAGGGCGAATGTTGCTATCGCACCAAAGGTCACCATCTCCGCGTGGGCAAAGTTTGAGATTCCGGTCGTTCCGTAAATGAGCGAGAGACCAACCGAGGCGAGGGCGAGCATCAGCCCGAAGTTCACCCCGGAAATCAGTCGCTGAACGACTTGGTCAACCCATGCGACTGTTTTTCGCTCTCCCTGCCCGATGAAGAAGTTCATGGCGACACGACCTCCCGGACCGACCGTCACCGTCTGAACATTCGCCTCGACAAATTCCGTCGCAGGGTTGTCGATAACCGCGACACCGTCAGGAAGAGTGCTCTCGTCGACAGTGACCGTGTAGTCGGCTTCTTTTTCTGGAACTCCCGCCGTGAATTTGCCCTCGGCGTCGGTCACCACCGTTGCCGCGTAGCCACCGCCACCCGTGAGGTTGATGGTGACACCGGCAATCGGCTCGCCCTTGTTCTGGACGTTTCCACTGATCTTGAAGGGCATTTCGGGATTGACGACATCCGCCTGGGCGGGCGACGCGATCCCGAGAACGCCGAATGCCAAGACAAAAGCACCCACTGCGCTCGCGAGCCGTCGCATTGTTGACATGGTCCTCACTAGGCCTCCTGCTAGGACCCGGCAGCACGTCCGCCAACCGGGATCGTTTTCCACACTCTGGGGAACATGTGTTTCGCACTTCTCACGCGATTAATGAACCTGCCCCATTATGGCGGGAAACTGTGGCAAATGGGAATCCGACTACGATAAAAGAAGCGAGAGCACAATGATTAGCGTATTTGTCTTTGCGGAGAGGGGCAAACATGAGTGGCAGCGATCCCTTCGGTCTTACGGGACTCACCTATGACGATGTCATGCTCCTGCCCGCGCACACCGACGTTGTTCCGTCAGAGGCCAACACCTCGAGCCGCTTGACGAAGCGGATCACACTGTGGGCACCGATTGTGTCCAGTGCGATGGACACCGTTACTGAGTCTCGAATGGCAATCGGCATGGCCCGCCAGGGCGGCATCGGCATCATTCACCGCAACCTTTCAATCGAGGACCAGGCGGCGCAGGTCGATAAGGTCAAGCGCAGCGAATCGGGGATGATCACGAACCCGGTGACGACAACCCCCACCACGTCCGTTGCCGACGTCGACCGGATCTGCGGTCAGTTTCGGGTGTCCGGGCTTCCCGTTGTTGATGAGGCGGGCGTTCTTCTGGGAATCATCACCAATCGGGACATGCGCTTCGTTCCGCGAGACGAAGCCGAAACGACTCTCGTCAACGACGTCATGACCCCGATGCCCCTCATCACCGGTCGTGCCTCGATCAGTGGTGACGACGCCGTCGCGTTATTTGCCCAGCACAAGATTGAAAAACTCCCCCTTGTTGATGACGCGGGCAAGCTGGTCGGGCTCATCACCGTCAAAGATTTCGAGAAGAGCGAGTTGTACCCGAACGCGACGAAAGACGACGAAGGACGACTTCGCGTCGGAGCGGCAATCGGCTTCTTTGGTGACGCGTGGGACCGTGCGTGCGCGTTGCGCGACGCCGGCGTCGACATCCTCGTGGTCGATACCGCAAACGGTGATTCCTCGGGCGTTCTCGACATCGTGAAGAAGATAAAGGCGGATAAAACCTTCGCCTCTATTGATGTGATTGGCGGAAACGTGGCGACCGAAGCGGGCGCTGCGTCACTGATTGCGGCGGGCGTCGACGCCGTCAAGGTCGGGGTTGGCCCGGGTTCCATTTGCACGACGCGAATCGTTGCTGGTGTCGGCGTTCCGCAGATCACCGCGATTTATGAAGCGTCGAAGGCGGCGAAGAAGGCGGGCGTTCCCGTCATTGCCGACGGCGGGCTCCAGTATTCGGGCGATATCGCCAAGGCACTAGTCGCCGGCGCCGAGGTTGTCATGCTCGGTTCGCTTCTGGCCGGAACGGACGAAAGCCCGGGCGACCTGGTGTTCGAGAACGGGAAGCAGTACAAGGAGTATCGCGGAATGGGATCGCTCGGCGCGCTTCAGACCCGCGGAAACAAAACCTCGTATTCCCGTGATCGTTATTTTCAAGCCGACGTTCCGAGCGACGACCAGCTCATCGCCGAGGGCATCGAAGGCCGAGTTGCTTATCGCGGGCCGCTCGCATCGGTCATGTACCAGTTGCTCGGTGGACTTCGGCAGTCGATGTTTTACACGGGCTCTCGAACGATTACGGATCTCAAAGCGAACGGAAAGTTTGTTCGCATCACTCCGGCGGGACTCAAGGAATCTCACCCGCACGACATTCAGATGATTGTCGAAGCCCCGAACTACAAGCGATAGGCGACGATCATGAGTGATATCGAAATCGGTCGTGCCAAGCGCGCTCGTCGTGCGTTCTCGTTCGACGACATCGCGGTGGTGCCGAGCCGCCGAACCCGCGACCCAGAGGCCGTGAGCACTGCGTGGTCTATCGACGCGCTCAAGTTTGAGATTCCGGTCCTCGCGGCACCGATGGACTCGGTCGTCTCGCCACAGACCGCCATCACTATCGGCAAGCTCGGTGGAATCGGTGTTCTCAATCTCGAAGGACTGTGGACGAGGTACGACAAGCCAGAGGCCGTGATTGAGAAGATTCGTGAACTCCCGGTTGATAGTGCGACAGCCGAGATGCAAAAGATATACGCAGAGCCGATCAAACCGGAACTCATCGAACAGCGTCTCGGTGAGATTAGGGATGCCGGCGTCCCCGTCGCTGGTGCATTGAGCCCGCAGCGGACCGTCGAATTCCATGACGTGGTGACGAAATCGGGGGTAGACCTTTTTGTGATTCGCGGAAACACGGTCAGCGCCGAGCACGTCTCGCCAACGGGTGAGCCTCTCAACCTGAAGCAATTCATTTACGAACTTGATGTGCCCGTCATCGTCGGAGGTGCCGCGACATACACCGCAGCTCTTCACCTGATGAGAACGGGCGCAGCCGGTGTTCTCGTCGGATTCGGCGGAGGCGCGGCCTCGACCACGCGAACCTCGCTCGGAGTCGAGGTCCCCATGGCTACCGCGCTCGCCGATGTGGCCGGCGCTCGCCGTGATTATCTTGACGAATCGGGTGGGCGCTATGTCCACGTCATCGCCGACGGCGGGCTGGGATTGTCTGGCGACATCGTGAAAGCGATCGCGATGGGAGCAGACGCCGTGATGCTCGGCACGACTCTCGCTCGGGCGACGGACACTCCAGGGAACGGGTGGCACTGGGGCCAAGAGGCGTATCACGCCGACCTTCCCCGGGGCAACCGCGTGTGGGTTGGTCAAATCGGGCCACTCGAAGAGGTCTTGTTCGGCCCATCCCGCCACGCGAACGGACAGTCGAACCTCATCGGGGCACTGCGCCGAGCAATGGCGACCACCGGTTACAGCGACCTCAAGGAATTCCAGCGGGTCGAGGTCGTCGTTATCCCCACCGCGTGAGTAGCCACTGATGACGCGCGCATGGTGGGCGATGGCACGGCAGCCGCGCTGGATTGCCGGACTCGTCGCGTGTCTCGTTCTCGCCGGGGTTTTTGCGGCCTTGGGTCAGTGGCAAATCGAGCGCGCCATCGCCGAAGCAACAATCGTCGAGGTCGACACCGAAACTCCCGTGCCCATCACGTCGGTTCTTGAACCCGGCGCTGGGCTTCCCCTGTCCGACGGTGGCCGCCGCGTGACGGTGACCGCGACGTGGACGCAGGAACGGATCGTTGTTCTCGATCGACGCCAGGGAAGCGACATGGGCGAGTGGCTCGTCGCGAACACCCGGACGGCCGACGGCGCGTGTCTTCCCGTGGCGATTGGGTGGGCGTCTAGCGTGAATCCCGACAATTTCATCGTGATCGACGATTCGCCGTCCCCGCTGATCGGACGACTCGTGCCCAGTGATGACCCGTCGACGGGCGACTATGACAACGGTCGTCTGACCGTCGTGTCGAGCGCTGACCTCGTCAATCGCTGGGACTGTGACACAATCTACGACGCGTTCCTCGTGCTCGACACCGCGCATCCCCCGCTCGAGACCATCGTGTCCGTCACGCCGTTGCCACAGGCCGCGCTCAACTGGCTCAACATTTTCTATGCGATCGAATGGGCGTTTTTTGCTGTCTTCGCGCTCTATTTCTGGTACCGCCTGGTCACGGACGCCGTCGAGCGGGAAGCGGAAGCGGCTGTCGGACTCCAAGCCTAGAATTGGCGTATGGCGATCGACCGCGCAAAAGCCCTGAAGGCAGAGAAGACGTTTCGCGTCGCCGCTTACATCACGGGCACGATGTTGCTGTTGTTGACCGGAGAGATGATTTTGAAGTATCTTTTCGGACTCGAGATCGAAGGGGGCGGCCCGTTCGGAATCGTTGCACTCGTTCCCGTCGACACGGTGGTCGCCGCAAACATCTCGACGATTATTCTCATTGTTCACGGCTGGCTGTATGTCGTCTACCTTCTCGGGTGCTTCCAGTTGTGGTCGGCGATGCGCTGGCCACTCACCTATTTCCCCGTCCTCGCACTGGGCGGCGTCGTGCCGCTGTTGTCGTTCATCACCGAACGTCGCGTCCGTCGAATGGTTGACGAGGGAACTCGGTGACAACCCACCGTCCCGTCCTCGTTATTGACTTCGGGGCGCAATACGCGCAGTTGATTGCGCGTCGAGTCCGCGAAGCGCACGTGTACAGCGAGATTGTTCCGCACACGGTCACGGCGGCCGACGTGGCCGAAAAGCAACCTCTCGCCATCATTCTGTCCGGCGGCCCGTCGAGTGTTTACGAAGCCGGTTCGCCGTCGCTCGACCCTGGAATCGTTGCTCTGGGTGTTCCAGTCTTGGGAATTTGCTACGGGTTCCAGGTCATGGCGCAGCAACTCGGTGGCGAAGTGGCGAATACCGGTTTACGCGAATACGGCGCGACCGAGGCTCGGGTGTCCGCCGGGGTTTTGTTCGCCGAACAGCCGGCCACGCAAACCTGCTGGATGAGCCACGGTGATTGTGTGGAAACGGCACCGCCCGGATTCACGGTCACCGCATCGACCGACGCGACACCCGTTGCGGCGTTCGAAAACACCGAGACCCAGATGTTCGGTGTGCAGTGGCACCCCGAGGTCATGCATTCTGATTATGGACAACGCGTCCTTGAAAACTTTCTGTGGAATGGCGCAGGAATTGCGCCGGACTGGACGAGTGGCAACGTCATCGACGAGCAGGTCACCGCAATCCGCGCGCAGGTCGGCGGCGATCTGGTAATTTGCGGCCTTTCGGGCGGTGTCGATTCGGCGGTTGCGGCGGCACTCGTGCACAAGGCGATCGGCGATCAACTGATTTGCGTCTTCGTTGACCACGGCTTACTGCGCGAAGGAGAACGCGAACAGGTCGAGCGGGATTTTGTGGTCGCCACTGGAGTTCGACTCGTCACTATCGATGTCGCGGACAGGTTTCTCGCCGAGTTGAAGGGCGTCACCGACCCCGAGACCAAGCGCAAGACGATTGGTCGCGAATTCATTCGCGCGTTTGAGAGCGCCGAGGCCGACCTCGTCGCCGAGGCCGCAAACGCTGGCAAGAAGGTCCGATTCCTCGTTCAAGGAACGCTGTATCCCGACGTGGTCGAGAGCGGTGGGGGTAGCGGCACGGCCACCATCAAGTCGCATCACAACGTCGGTGGACTGCCCGAAGATCTTCAGTTCGAACTCGTCGAGCCGCTTCGGCAACTTTTCAAGGACGAGGTGCGCGCCATCGGTCGCGAGCTCGGACTTCCCGAACTCATTGTGGGCCGCCAGCCGTTCCCCGGCCCCGGCCTGGGAATTCGTATCGTCGGCGAGGTCACACAAGAACGCCTCGACCTTCTGCGTGCCGCCGATGCGATTGTTCGCGCTGAACTCACTGCCGCCGGGCTCGACCAGGACATTTGGCAGTGTCCCGTTGTTCTTCTCGCCGACGTCCGTTCGGTCGGAGTCCAGGGCGACGGTCGCACGTACGGTCACCCCATCGTTTTGCGTCCCGTGTCGAGTGAAGACGCGATGACCGCCGACTGGACACGCGTCCCCTACGACGTACTCGCCAAGATCTCGAACCGCATCACGAACGAAGTCAAGGATGTCAACCGTGTTGTCCTCGATGTCACCTCGAAGCCGCCCGGCACCATCGAGTGGGAATAAGAAAAAGGCGCCGAGTGCTCGGCGCCTTTTTCGTGAAAGGGTGACTAGTCGTTACCGCGGAAGATTGCAATCATTCGCAGGATTTCGAGGTACAACCAGACGACGGTGACCAGGATGCCGAAAGCACCCTGCCAGGCGTAAACCGCGGGGACACCGCGCTCGGCGCCGAGCTTGATCGATTCGAAGTCGAGCACGAGCGAATACGCTGCGAGGAACACGACGACGACACCGATGATGAGTCCGAGCGGGATTCCCATGATGTTGGCCGAGCTCAAACCAAACTGAGCGTCACCGGTCACGCCGGTTGCCATGAGGATCATGTTGACGACCTGGTAGACAAGGTAGCCGACCATGGCGACCGTAACGACCTTGGTCATGCGTGCCGACGAGCGGAAGCGCCCAGAGAGGAAAAGGAACAGGGTGACACCGATGACGCCGAGCGTTCCGATGACCGCCTGAGTGACGATTCCGTCCCACATCGAGTTGAAGACCATCGAAATCGCTCCGACGAAGATTCCTTGCAGAACCGCGTAGGCGATGATGAGGCCGGGCGACGGAACCTTCTTGAAGGTGTTGACAAGTCCGAGGACGAGTCCACCGACAAGTCCGACGATCAATACGGGGAACGATGCGAAGGTCCAGCCGATGTAGGCACCACCGATAAGAACGGCGAACGCGAGAATTGTCTTGATGATGGTGTCCTCGACCGTCATGCGTCCGGTCTGACCGGGCGTTGCGGCGGGCATGTCATAGGCCTGTTCGAGCGTTGCCGCGTCGTCCTTGGCGGCGACGGGCGTCTTCGATGCGTTCGGGCCGTACATGGCCTCGAGTTCGGAACGCGACACCTGTCCGGGGCGGAAGGCGGCGTTACGCGAGAAAGCGGGATTGGAATTCATGGACACTCCTTTAAGTGCTGGGTGAATACTCGACAATTCTAGGGTGAGAAACCTAAGAAACCCCTGAGAGGTTAGAGAGTCACCCACCACAGATACAACATCAGACCGCCGACAATCCACACCACGGTTCCCACGGCTCCGAGTGCCATCGCGATGATGCACAGGCGCTCGCCCTTCTCGCGTGAGCGGCGAATCTGCTCGCGGGCGAACCAACCGAGCGGTAGTGCCATCGGTGACATCAGCGCACCGAGAATCACCGCGAGGACTGCGGTCGGGTTGGTGCGTGGGGTGGCGGCGGTTTCGGTCACGTCGTCACTCTATTCACCCTTCGCTTCGGTGTCGGTGAGGGCGCGTAAACTTGGGCCCACATGTCGAACTCTCCCACCGCAGTCGATCCTGCCGATCCGCTCCTCGAGGGGCTGAACCCCCAACAAGCGCACGCCGTCGCCCACCGCGGGCCGGCTCTGCTCATCGTGGCGGGCGCGGGGTCGGGCAAGACGGCGGTGCTCACGCGTCGAATTGCGCTGTTACTGAAGAACCGCGAAGCCTGGCCGAGCCAGATCCTCGCGATCACGTTCACCAACAAAGCCGCCGCGGAAATGCGCGAGCGCATCGAGATGTACATCGGAGACGAATCACGGGGAATGTGGATTTCGACATTCCACTCGGCGTGTGTGCGCATTCTTCGCAACGAGGCCGAACGATTCGGGTTCCCGCAGGCATTCACGATTTACGATTCGGCGGATTCGAAGTCGCTCGTCAAGCGAATCCTCAAAGAATTCGAAGCGGACTCGATGGGGCTCACGCCCGGTGGGGTGCTGTCAAAGATGTCACGACTCAAGAACGAATTGATTGACGTCGACGGTTTCGCGAGCCAAGCGAACCCGAACGACCCGAACGAAATGATGTTTCTCGAGGTCTTCCGTCGATACACCCAAGAATTACGCCGAGCGAACGCATTCGACTTCGACGACCTCATCGGCCAGACGGTGTTTTTGTTCCGAGCATTCCCCGAGGTGCGCGCTTTGTACCAGCGCCGATTCCGCCACGTGTTTGTGGACGAGTACCAAGACACCAACAAGGCGCAGTACGAACTGATTCATGAACTCACCCGACCGGTGAAGCCCGAACACGTGCCGGTCGAGACCCCGCCGGTGCTGTACAACACTGAGGGCGGCATCGATGCGGCGACCCTGACGGTCGTCGGCGATTCCGACCAGTCGATCTATGCGTTCCGGGGTGCGGACATCCGGAACATCCTCGAATTTCGCCAGGATTTCCCCGGCACCGACGTCGTCGTTCTGGAACAGAACTACCGTTCGACACAGAACATCCTCGACGCGGCCAACGCGGTGATCGGGAACAACTTCGACACGTCCATGAGCAAGCGCCTCTTCTCGGATCGCGGACCGGGCGAGCGCATCACCGGGTTCACCGGCGTGACCCAACACGACGAGGCACAGTTCGTCGCCGACGAAATCGACAATCTGCACACCGGCGGGATGGCGTATCGCGATGTGGCGGTCTTCTATCGAACGAACGCGCAGACCCGTGCTCTTGAAGACGTGCTTATGCGCTCTGGCGTTCCCTACCGACTCATCGGCGGAACCAAGTTCTACGAGCGCATGGAAATCAAAGACGTATTGGCCTACCTTGCGGCAGTTGCTAACCCCGACGATGGGCTCGCTCACCGTCGCATTCTCAACACACCCAAGCGTGGGATTGGTGACGTCACGGAATCGGCAATTCAGCGGTTCGCTGACGACAACCAGATTTCGTTCCGCGAGGCGATGCGACAAATCGAGTCCGTTGGGGTTGCCGCGCGGGCCACCGCGACCGTTCGCGAATTCGTCAACTCACTGGACCGGATTTCCGACACGGTGGCAACCGCGAAAGTCGTCGACGTTCTTATCGCGTTGCTCGAGGCGACGGGTTATCTCATCCTTCTCAAGGAAAGCCGCGATCCGCAAGAAAACGCTCGCGCCGAGAACGTCGAGGAACTCGTCGGGCTCACCCGCGAATTCCAAGTCAAGTCGCCCGATGGGACACTGATTGACTTCCTCACCGAGGTCGCCTTGTCGTCCGCCGCGGACGACCTGGATGACGAATCGGGAACCGTCAGCCTCATGACGCTGCACACCGCGAAAGGGCTGGAGTTCGACGCGGTGTTCATCACGGGCATCGAAGAGGAAATCTTGCCCCACCGCATTTCGGTCGCCGAGGCAGGCGGAATCCAAGAGGAACGTCGACTGTTTTATGTTGGAATCACGCGCGCGAAAAAGAAATTACACCTGTCGCTCGCGACGTCACGAGCGACGTTCGGCGAAATCGCGTCGTGTATGCCGAGCCGATTCCTCGCCGAAATCCCCGACTCGCTCGTCGACTGGCGTGAATCGGGCCGTCGGGCCCTTTCTCCGTCTTTCGAGAAGCGTTCGTGGGATGCACCGTCGAAACCGCGTACCGAATGGACCGGCACCATCACTCGTGAAGTTCGCGACAACTCGGGTCTCGAACTCGTGACGGGTGATCGCATCAGGCACGACGATTTCGGCGAGGGCCGCGTGATCGCGGTCGCGGGTGACGGCGCAAAACGCATCGCGGAAGTTCAATTCGACGAGGTGGGCAAAAAGAAGCTGCTCATCAAGATTGCGCCCATCACCAAGCTCTAAACACGCAGTGAGCACGAACGGTCGGCTCAGTGTCGAAGGGTAGGCTGGGACACGGTCGTGAGGCATTCAGTCCCGACTTTTCAGGATTTTTGTCGATTGGATGACAGTGGATCTTTACGAGTATCAAGCGCGTGACATGTTCGAAAAGCACGGTGTTCCCGTGCTTCAGGGAATCGTCGCCGACACCCCAGACGAAGCGCGGGCAGCGGCCTCCACGATCGGCGGCCTGACGGTCGTCAAGGCGCAGGTCAAGACCGGCGGACGCGGCAAGGCCGGAGGCGTCAAGGTTGCCAAGACCCCCGACGACGCGTTCGAGGCGGCGAAGGCAATCCTCGGTCTCGACATCAAGGGTCACGTCGTCAAGCGCGTCATGGTTGCCGAAGGTGCTGCGATCGCGCAGGAGTATTACTTCTCGGTTTTGCTTGATCGCGCAAACCGCTCGTACCTCTGCCTTTGTTCCTACGAAGGCGGCATGGACATCGAGCAGTTGGCGGTTGAACGCCCGGACGCACTTGCCCGTATCGACGTCAACCCGACCGAGGGCATCACCCTCGCGAAGGCGAAAGAAATCGCCGTCGCCGCGAAGTTCCCCGCTGAACTCGTCGAGAAGGTCGCTCCTGTGTTTGTGCAGTTGTATGGCGTCTTCACGTCGGAAGACACCACCCTGGTCGAGGTGAACCCGCTCGTCTTGACCGACGACGGCAGGATTCTCGCCCTGGACGGCAAAGTCACGCTCGATGCGAACGCCGAGTTCCGCCAGCCCGACCACGCCGCTCTCGAGGACAAGGCCGCGACAGACCCGCTCGAAGCGAAGGCGAAAGAACACGACCTCAACTACGTGAAACTCGACGGTGCAGTCGGAATCATCGGAAACGGTGCCGGACTCGTGATGTCGACGCTCGACGTCGTCGCGTATGCAGGCGAAAACTACGGTGGCGTCAAGCCTGCGAACTTCCTCGACATCGGAGGCGGCGCATCGGCCGAGGTCATGGCCGCTGGTCTCTCGGTCATCCTCGGTGACCCGCAGGTCAAGAGCGTGTTCGTGAATGTGTTCGGTGGAATCACCGCGTGTGACGCGGTCGCCAACGGAATCGTCGCCGCCCTCGAGATGCTGGGCGACAAAGCGACGAAGCCGCTCGTTGTCCGTCTTGACGGCAACAGCGTCGACAAGGGTCGCGAGATTCTCGCTGCCCGCAACCACCCGCTCGTCACCCTGGCCACAACGATGGACGACGGCGCCGATCGCGCCGCCGCACTCGCAGCGAAGTAAGGATTAGAAGAATGTCGATTTTCCTCACCAAGGATTCGCGCGTCATCGTTCAGGGCATTACCGGCGGCGAAGGTTCAAAGCACACGGCTCTCATGCTCAAAGCCGGCACTCAGGTCGTCGGCGGCGTCAATGCCCGTAAGGCGGGAACAACCGTCGAGCACGGCGACGTCACGCTTCCCGTTTTCGGAACCGTCTCAGAAGCCATGACCGAGACAGGCGCAGACGTGTCGGTCGTATTCGTTCCCCCGGCATTCGCCAAGGACGCGGTCATGGAGGCGATTGACGCGGCGATGCCGCTCATCGTCGTCATCACCGAAGGCATCCCCGTGCAGGACACCGCCGAGTTCTGGGCGTACGCCTCGACAAAGGGCACGAGTCGCATCATCGGGCCGAACTGCCCCGGCATCATCACACCGGGTGAAGCGCTCGCCGGAATTACGCCAGCAACTATCACGGGGGCGGGACCGATTGGTCTCGTGTCGAAGTCAGGAACGCTCACTTACCAAATGATGTTCGAGCTTCGCGATATTGGGTTCTCGACTGCAATCGGAATCGGCGGAGACCCGATTGTTGGCACAACGCACATCGATGCGCTCGCTGCATTCGAGGCTGACCCCGACACGAAGGCGATTGTCATGATCGGTGAAATCGGCGGCGACGCCGAGGAGCGTGCGGCGGATTACATTCGTGCGAACGTGACCAAGCCGGTAGTGGGCTACGTCGCGGGATTCACTGCGCCAGAAGGCAAGACCATGGGGCACGCCGGCGCAATCGTGTCCGGCTCGTCGGGAACCGCTCAAGCGAAAAAGGAGGCCCTCGAGGCCGCCGGAGTTCGCGTTGGCAAGACCCCGAGCGAAACCGCGCAGCTCATGCGCGAGGTCATCGCGGCCCTGTAACGTGCCTCGCGGACTCGTTGTCCTCTTCGCGCTTCTTGAGGCGTTGTTTGTCGTTGGGCTCGGTATTTTCCTTCCGTTCATTTTCGGTGTCGTGGGTTGGGCATCGCTCACGGGTGTCAATTCGACACCGGTCGCAATCTGGCAATTGGCGGTTCAGGCGTGGGCGTTGGGGCATGGCGTTCCACTTGAGGTCTCGCTCGGAGACACGTCAGCTGTGCTGGTTAACGAGATGGCAACTTTCACCCTCACGCTCGCTCCGTTCGCATTCGCCCTTTTGACGGCACTTCTCGGTCGCCGCGCCGGTCGCCGGCTGGCGGGATCGGATGATGCAACCCTCGTGGTTGGCTTGCTTGTCTTCTTCACGGGCACCCTCGCTCTCCTCGCATTGTTGAGCGGCCAGAGTTCCCTCGTTCAACTCGACGTCGCCTCGGGCTCGGTGCGCGTGCTCGCACCGTTCGTCGTCGGCCTTGTCATCGGATGGCGACCGTGGGATGACAATCGATCGTCGCGGGCATTGATGCCCGACATCCCGAGCGCGTGGCGAGCCGTCATCGACACAGCACTGCGCATCGCAGGAGCCACGTTGGCCGGGTTGGTGGTGATCGCATCGTTCGCGCTGCTCGCGTTACTCTTTGTCGGGTTTTCGACGGAAATCGCGTTGTATGAGTCGCTTCACACCGGAATCCTTGGTGGGCTGGTGATTACGGTCGCTCAACTCGCGTTTATCCCAGTGGCACTGGTCTGGACGATTTCGTGGATCGCCGGTCCGGGTTTCACTCTCGGAACCGGCGCCATTGTGTCGCCTTTTGTCACGACCGTTGGCGCCCTGCCCGCCATCCCGGTGTTGGGGGCCGTACCCGAAACGAACACCCTCGGCGAGTGGGTCACCGTGCTTCCCGCGATTTTCGCATTTATTGCCGCCACGCGATTCTCCGCCGACCTTCGTTCTCGCGGCCAGTTTTTCAATCCCGGCAACATCGCCGATCTTGGTCGTGTTGTCATCGCCGCTGCGCTCGCGGCGGTCGCCATCGCGTTGACAGCCCTACTGGTCGGTTCGTACGCAACCGGCTCGGCCGGACCGGGACGATTCGCTCAGGTCGGAATCGACCCTATCGCCGTCGGTCTCGTCCTCGCGGGTGGGGTGTTCGCCGGATCTCTCGCGGGACTGTTACTCGGGAAACTGGTTCGTGATTCGAAGGCGATGCGAGGCGCCTAGTCAGAAAACCGTCACTCGCCCGTCGGTAAACTGGACAAATGTTGCGCGTCGTGGTTCTCATCTCGGGTCAGGGGTCGAATCTGCGCGCGTTCTTCGATTCCTGTGCGGACGGATCGATTCCCGCAACCGTCGTTGCGGTCGGTGCTGACTCCGATGTTCCCGGGCTAGACCACGCGAGGCACTTCGACATTCCCGCCTTCGTGGTAGCCCTCGAGCCCGGTGGTGACCGCGATGCGTGGGGTGCGCGTCTCGGTGACCGGATAGCCGATTTTGCACCCGACCTTGTCATTCTCTCGGGATTCATGCGGCTCGTGCCACCGGCGTTTGTCCGCCGCTTCGCCCCGATGCTCCTCAATACGCATCCCGCTTTTCTGCCGGAGTTCCCCGGCATACACGCGGTTCGAGACGCGTTCGAAGCGGGTGTCACCGAGACCGGCGCGAGCGTCATCGTTGTCGACGACGGTGTAGACACGGGCCCGATTCTCGCTCAGCGCCGAGTTCCCGTCGTCTACGGGGACACCGAATCGACACTGCACGACCGCATCAAGATTGTCGAGCGCGAGTTGCTCGCCGACGTGGTTCGCGACATCGCGAACCGCGAAACCGCGATCGAGGAGAACTGATGGTTTCCGCTCTTCCCGACCCCGAACGTGCCCGAGACCGCATTCCGATCCGCCGCGCACTCATTTCGGTCAGCGATAAGACGGAACTACTCGCACTTGCCGGCGCACTGTCGGCCGCTGGCGTCGAGATCGTTTCAACGGGGTCGACCTGCCAGACGATTCGTGACGCTGGATTCAATGCCCGAGAAGTCAGCGAGGTGACGGGTTTCCCCGAATCGCTGGACGGTCGTGTCAAGACGCTGCACCCGTCGATTCACGGGGGAATTCTCGCGGATCTTCGTTTTGACTCCCACGTCAACCAACTCGCGACGTTGGGAATAGAGCCGTTCGAGCTCATTGTCGTCAACCTGTATCCCTTTTCGGCTACGGTCACGAGTGGTGCTGACGCAGATACCGTCGTCGAAAACATTGACGTTGGCGGACCTGCCATGGTTCGCGCGGCGGCCAAAAACCACCACAATGTTGCCATCGTTGTCGACCCGAGCGACTACGCCGACGTCATCGAGGCGGTCGCTGTTGGTGGCACGACGCTCGACCAGCGGCGCGTCCTTGCTGGTCGAGCTTTTGCGCACACCGCGGGATATGACTCGGCCGTGGCGAACTGGATGCAGAACGAATACCCCCACGATGAATCGGGTTTTGCCCCGGCTCTTCGAATCGCGGCGGAAAAACTCGGCACTCTGCGATACGGCGAGAATTCCCACCAGGCCGGCGCGATCTATGGCGTTCACGGTGGTGTGGGAATAGCGCAGGCAACCCGACTGCACGGCAAAGAGATGTCGTACAACAACTTCGTCGATGCGGACGCGGCCGTTCGCGCCGCGTTCGACCACGCCGAACCGGCGGTCGCCATCGTCAAACACGCGAACCCGTGTGGCATTGCCGTCGGTTTGACAATCGCTGAGGCCCATGCGCGTGCTCACGCCTGCGACCCCGTCTCGGCATTCGGTGGCGTGATTGCCTCGAACGGAATCATTAGCAAGGCCGCGGCGGAATCCATCGTCGATGTGTTCACCGAGGTGGTTGTCGCCCCTGGGTTCGACGCGGACGCACTGGCCATTCTCATGACGAAGAAAAACCTGCGGCTGTTGGTGCTTCCCAAGTCGTTTGCCCCAATGGAACGCGAAGTTCGGCAGGTTTCGGGAGGGTTTCTTGTCCAAGACGTTGACCGTTTCTTCGCGTCGGCATCCGAGTGGACGCTCGTCACGGGCGAACCGGCGGGCCCGGGTACGCTCGCGGACCTCGAATTCGCGTGGCGCGCATGCCGTGCGGTCAAGTCGAATGCAATCCTGTTGGCGAAAGACGGCGCTTCTGTGGGGATTGGTATGGGGCAGGTTAATCGCGTTGACTCGTGCCACCTGGCTGTCGCCAGAGCGGGCAACCGAGCGAAAGGCAGTGTCGCGGCAAGCGACGCCTTCTTCCCATTCGCCGATGGACTCCATGTCTTGCTTGATGCGGGTGTCACCGCAATAGTTCAACCCGGCGGATCAGTGCGTGACGAAGAGGTTCTCGCCGCGGCAACCGCGGCGGGAGTGACGATGTATTTCACCAATGAGCGACACTTTTTCCATTAGTTGCCTACCTGCACGTGCGGGGCGTAGAATTTCCACGACGTAGTTTAACAACGAGGGGAAACGCCATGAATTTCGGAACTTCAATCAAGACCGTGTTCGCCAAGTACGCCGTTTTCAGAGGGGTCGCGACACGTGCCGAGTATTGGTGGTTTTCGCTGTTCAGCTTAATCATTTCGGGAGTTCTCAACGTGCTCATGGGCGACCCCAACGATCCCAACGCCGTTGCTAGCGGGATCTCGCTCGTGTGGTCTTTGGGAATTCTGATTCCCTCGCTTGCGGTTTCAGTGCGTCGCTTCCACGATGCGGGTTTCTCGGGCAAGTGGCTCTTGTTGTATCTTGTGCCCGCGATCTTGTTCGTCGTAGCAGCCGCATCCTCGATTCATGTAATTCTGGCCGCTCTTTCTGGAACATTGACGGGCGATGCATTGGCTGCCGAGCTCGCGGGACTGCTGGGGATTGCCGTTCTCCCGCTCATTGCTGGATTCGCGATGTTTGTTTTCAACCTGGTTGTCAGCGTGCTCCCGTCAAAGTCGGCAGCGAATGGCAACAAGTACGCCGCGTAGTTAGTCGCCTCGCATCGATTCGAAGGTGTCCATCATATGTTCGATCTCACTCATCGACTGCCACGAGAAATCGGTTTCCGTCAATCCGTCGTGAATTGCGCCCCACAGTTTCGCGGGGTCTGATTCCAGGACCGTCCCGATTGCGGTCATGATGTCGGTGCCAGCCGGCTGACCGATGCTCGAGATAAACGCCGCAAAGTTTTCGGCCTTCAGCGTGTGGTAACAATCCGAACCGGAACGGTCACCGACGAATACGATGTCTTCTCTTTCGCGGCGAACCTCGATGTGTTGATAGCGCCCGTCGCGGGAACTGTAGGTCTTTTCCATTTCTCCTCTTTTCTCTCGTGATCTCTTGTCTATTCCGAGAGTATCCCGAGGCACCGACAGGGAAAGGGTCAGATTGCGCGGCGGTGGGCTTCGATCCACGCGGCGGACTGGGCAAGATCAATCACGCTTGTGGCGACGTCAAGAATGTACCCGAACGCTTCGTCCTCGGTTGCGACAATCTCCAAATTGTTGAGTTCAAGGAAGTAATTCAAGCCCAGCCATGCAGACCGCTTGTTCCCGTCGAACAAAGGATGGTTTTTCGCGAGAGATTCCATCAGCGCCGCACCCTTGAGATCAATTGTGGGGTAGGCAGGTTCACCAAAAAGCGAAGTTTCTGGCCGAGCGAGCGCTGACTGAATAAGACCGAGGTCACGAACCACAAACCCGCGTTTTTCAATCTGTCGAACGTAAACCTCAAAGGACAAGTAGCGAATCATGCGTCGGCAAGACGCTCGAGCAACCCGGCGTCGCGCGCCATCAATTTGTCAAAGATTCTGTCGGCCTCTGCCGTCGCGTCTTCGCGATCAAAAGTTTCACTGAGAATCTCGATGATGAGTTGGTTACGGGACTTGCCCGTGACAGTTGACATGTCTGTCAGCCGCGCGTCGATGTCGTCGGGGAGTCTGAGTGTGGTTGCCATACAGTAATGGTACCACGATGGTATCAACTTGTCGAGAGCTCACCCAAATTTCTCACCGCCAGCGTTGGAATAGACTGGGGCGACTAGTTGTAACGAAAGGTTTCCGCGTGCAAAAAATCAAGGTCGATGGTGTCGTCGTAGAACTCGATGGCGATGAAATGACGCGAATCATTTGGCAGTTCATCAAGGACCGCCTGATTCACCCCTATCTTGACCTGACTCTCGAGTACTACGACCTTTCGATTCAGAAGCGCGACGAGACGGATGACCAAATCACTATCGACGCGGCGAACGCAATCAAAAAGCACGGCGTTGGCGTGAAGTGCGCGACCATCACGCCAGACGAAGCGCGCGTTGAGGAATTCAAGCTAAAGAAAATGTGGAAGAGCCCGAATGGGACGATTCGCAACATTCTCGGCGGAGTGATTTTCCGCGAGCCGATAATCATCTCGAACATTCCCCGACTTGTCCCCGGCTGGAACAAACCCATCATCGTTGGCCGTCACGCGTTCGGTGACCAGTACCGTGCGACCGATTTTACGTTCGACCGCCCAGGCACGCTCACAATTTCGTTCACTCCGACTGATGGCACCGAAGCCCAATCGTTCGAGGTCTTCCAGGCCCCCAGCGCTGGGGTCGCGATGGCGATGTACAACCTCGATGACTCGATTCGCGATTTTGCTCGCGCCTCGCTCAACTACGGTTTGACGCGGAACTACCCCGTCTATCTGTCGACCAAGAACACCATTCTCAAGGCCTACGACGGTCGATTCAAGGACATCTTCCAGGAAATCTTTGACGCCGAATTCGCCGTGAAGTTTGCCGCCGCGGGCATCACCTACGAACACCGCCTCATCGACGATATGGTCGCGAGCGCGATGAAGTGGGAGGGCGGGTACGTCTGGGCGACCAAGAACTATGACGGCGATGTCCAATCGGACACAGTCGCACAGGGTTTCGGTTCGCTCGGACTCATGACGTCGGTCCTTACCACTCCTGACGGGAAAATCGTTGAGGCGGAAGCCGCGCACGGAACGGTGACGCGCCATTATCGCGATCACCAACAGGGGAAGCCGACCTCGACGAACCCGATCGCCTCGATTTACGCGTGGACGCGTGGCCTGCAGCACCGCGGAAAGTTGGACGGAAATCAGGCGCTCATCGACTTCGCGGTAACTCTCGAAGAAGTTGTCATTGCGTCGGTAGAGGCCGGACACATGACGAAAGACCTCGCGTCGCTCGTCGGTCCCGACCAGAAGTGGGAAACGACCGAGGAGTTCCTCGCGACCCTGGACGCCAACCTCCAGAAGCGACTCGCGTAGTTCTCGCGCGAGCCACTCGCCGCGTTTGCGGCTGGACGATAAGTCCTAGGCTGTCAACAGTATGAGCACCACTTCCGCATCGACCGACCGCTTCCCGTGGGCGGCAATGACGGCTATCGGTTTCACGGTTTTTGCCACGGTGACGTCAGAGTTTTTACCGACAGGTATGTTGCCATCGATGTCGGCCGACCTCGACGTCAGCACGTCGCAGATCGGATTCCTCGTGTCGGTGTGGGCGGCGACCGTCGTTCTCACCGCCATCCCCCTGTCGTTGACCACTCGCCGCTTCAGCCGCAAGTCCTTGTTGATTGTGTCGGTGGGATTGTTCACGGTGTCGAATGTCATGGCTTCGCTTGCGCCCAACTACGACGTGTTGTTTGCTTCGCGCATTATCGGAGGCCTCGGAAACGGCATGTTTTGGATGATCGCGACGGGGTACGTGACCACAATGCTGCCAGCCCAGTGGCGGTCTCGAGGATTCCTGTTCATCTCGGCCGGGGCGAACCTCGCCTTCATTGCCGGTTTACCCCTCGGCTCGGCACTCGCGGCTATTTCCGACTGGCGTGCCGGATTCCTCATCATGACGGCTTTGACGATTGGAGCGAGCGTCGGTTTGTATTTTCTGCTGATTCCGGTTCCCAACCCCCACACCGAGAATCCCGACGATGCGCACTCGGTCGTTCGCGACCAATCCTTCCGAATGGTGTTGCTCGGGGTTTCGGGAGTGTTCCTGGTCGTTGGAGGGGGGAACATGTTTTACCCCTACATCGCCCCGTTCCTCATCGAGGTTGCGAATTTCACCCCGCTCACCGTTGCCGTTCCCCTCGCGGCCTATGGCGTCGGTGGAACAATCGGAATCATCGTCGCCGAACGCTTGGGACGTCGCCCCGAAAATTTGTCGAGGAACATTGCTTTCGCGATTTTGTACATGGCGAGCATGATGATCCTCCTGGATTTGGTCGCCGGCTCGCAGGAAGCGGCAATCGTCGCGTGCGCGTTATGGAGCCTTGGTTTTGCCGTGACTGAACCGCTGTTCGGGCAATACATCATGGAATTGTCGAGCCCACGCCTCCGAGACTTCGCCGGGGCAATGCGCACAACTGCGTGGAACCTCGGAATCGGCAGCGGCTCGTTTTTCGGTGGGGTGCTTCTGGTGCCGTTCGGGATCAGCGCACTTCCCTACATAGGTGCGAGCGTTCTGGTCGGTGGTGCGGCGGTTGCACTCATCGCGAGGCGCAGAGAACGAGCGCTCTGGGCAAACTAGAATGGTGTCATAACAGACCACTTCGCGAGGAGCCCCGTGAACGACATTCACACATTCAACGCCCCCCTGTCCGAGGTTGACCCCGAGATCGCCGAGGTTTTGAAACTCGAACTCGGCCGCCAGCAGGATTACCTCGAGATGATCGCGTCCGAGAACTTTGTCCCCCGCTCAATTCTGCAGACCCAGGGTTCGGTACTGACCAACAAATACGCCGAAGGCTACCCGGGCAAGCGTTACTACGGTGGATGTGAATTCGTCGACATCGCCGAGGCACTCGCAATTGAGCGTGCCAAGTCGTTGTTTGGTGCTGCCTACGCCAACGTTCAGCCGCACTCTGGTGCGACCGCGAACGCCGCTGTCCTGCATGCCATCGCCACCAAGGGGGACACGATTCTCGGTCTCGAACTCGCACACGGTGGACACCTCACACACGGCATGAAACTCAACTTCTCGGGCCGCTTGTACAACGCTGTGGCCTAC
>JBEENB010000006.1:0-57376 GCA_041192365.1 Actinomycetota bacterium
ACAGTCGGAGCCTTTGCCTTGACAACACCGGTGTAGGTGACTCGGTCGTCGTCTGTGGCAATCGCGATGATCTTCCAACCCTTGCCGATTTTCTGGCTAATTTTGGGGTTGAGGTGCGATGCACCCTTGTCGTCGAGCAAACCGATCACCGACGCCTCGTTGAACGACAGGAGTGCGTCTCCGTAGGTCTTGCCCTCGAGAGCGGGAATCGACGAGAAATAGATCTCATCGCCAGCGAAGTCGAGCAGGTCCAGGATGACGGTCGCGAGTCCCGGCTGGCGTGATGCCTGTGCGGTCACTCGCGCGATGATGTCGTGCGAGCGCACGGTTTGCACCTGGCCGTTCGTCGCGGAAGTCAACGCCTGCGCGGTCTCGGCATCGTCCACCTCGGCAACGATGGAAATCTTCGGATTATTGATTGTGGCCTTGACCGCGAGGACGGTCGAGACGACGGTGGCGTCGCCCGAATCGTCGGCATCGAGGATGATGACGGACTTTGCGGCGCCGAGGTTGACTCGGGTGAGGTCACTCGGGTTTGTCGGGTCACCCTTGCGAGTCACAATCTTGAGTTTCCCGAGGTTACCTGCGCGCGAACGGATTTCGTCTTCCATCGCAACCCGGTCGACGTTCGCAAAGATGACGACCGATGCGCGGCGAATGTTGGCGTTTGCGACAGCGAGTTCGCTGAGGATGGGGAAGATTCGGTTCGACCAGCCGAGAATGAGCGTGTGGTTCGTGTTGATGACCGCGCTCTTGCCCGCCTTAAGGTTTTCAACAACCCCGAGGATGGCGGTCGCCGCAAAACCGATGATGATCGCGTCGACAGCGGTGCTGGCAACCCAACCAAGGAGGCTCGACAATCGGTCGGCCCAGGTATCGGCGGGCACATCGCCGAGGATTCCAAACATGCGCGTGAAAACATTGTTCGTGAAGTCCGTCGGTTCAGAGGGGTTACTCAGCGGGGTTCCCTGAATCCACATGCTGAACGCGGTGTTGATGACCGACAGTATCGCAAGCAGGATGAACGAGTAGAGAATGAAATAACCCGCCTTGGACATCGAATTGTCGAAGTAGAACCTCAGCCGTGAGCCAAAGGAGATGTTCGACGTTTCTGGCACATCGATTTCACCCTGGGCGCCGTATCCGTATGAAGTGCGAGTTTTCTCAGCCATAGGCAAATCTTAGGGAATTATGCGCCTCAGGCAAACAGATGCGCCTCGCACGTAGTCGCGGGTTACCGTTCGACGGTGAGCGTCGGCCACGCAGAATGACGCAGCGGGGCTGTTAGATCACGAAGACTCGACTTCTGGTTTCCTGATTCGTCGAAGTTAGACGGGTCCAGCCAGGCCTCGTGCGCCAGTTTGATTGCCGGCCAATCGCTGTCAGTGAACCCAAACCACGCCGTATCACGGTTGTGTCCCTTGACGATGACAGCGTTTCGGAATACCCCCTCGAAACTGAAGCCGAGTCGTTCCGCGGCGGCGATGGACGGTGTGTTGAGCGCGTTGCACTTCCATTCGTAGCGTCGGTATCCGAGTTCGAACGCGTGCGTCGCCATGAGGTACATCGCTTCTGTTGCGGCGGTGCTTCGGCGCAGTTGTTCCGAAAACGTCAGCCACCCAACCTCAACGGTGCGATTGTGCGTATCGATGCGCAAATAGGCGGCAATTCCGACCGACTTGTTCGTCGAAAGGTCGATAATGGCGTAGAACAGTGGATCGGTCGCGTTGTCGATACTCGACACCCACTTCGTGAACTCGCCTGCGGTTTCGAACGGGCCCTGCGGCATATACGTCCACAGCGTTCCCGCGGGATTGGCTTGCAAGGCGTGAAACAAATCGGGCGCGTGCTGTTCGGCGCTGAGGCGTTCGAGTCGGACTCGCGAGCCCGTCAGCGTCGCGCCGCTTGGGCGTTCCGCTGGTTCGAGAGATAACACGGGGAGGCCAACCGCGTGCCCGGCGGGGTCTGAGATTGATTCGATGCGCATGCGTTCATCGTACGTTGATAAAGGGAACGGGCCCGGTCTTTCGACCGAGCCCGTCCGAATGTGCCTTTAGTGACTAGGACAAGATGTCCTTGACGAGCGAGGCGTTTTCCTTCTTGTTGATGACCGCAGCGATGTATCCAATTGCGGCGGCAATGAAGGGACTGAGCACGAGGAACCAGCCGAGGGGGCTGAGCGACCACGCGCTTTCAGGCAGTGACGGGTCGACACCTTCCGCAGCGGTTCCTGCGAGGAGGTTGAAGCGGGCCATCACGAGGTACACGCCACCGGCGAGAAGAGCAGCCGACGCGAGCGGTGCGATCGTGCTCTTCCAGATGTTTTCTCCGCCTTCTTTGCGGAAGAAGCGGAAGATCGCGAGTGACACCAGCACCTCGACGACCATGACGGCAACCGCGGTGATCGACGACATCCAGAAGAACAGGTTCAGGACGGGGTCGAGACCGGCGATGAAGAAGATTGCCATGACAGCAATCGCGAGGATCGAGGTTGCGTAGACACCCGTGCTGGGCGCTCCGCGACCGTTGACCGACGCGAACGACTTCGGCAGGACGCCACCGCGACCCATCGCGAAGAAGTAGCGCGAGGTTGCGTTCTGGAACGCGAGCAGTCCGGCAAAGAGGCTCGAAATGACGAGGATCTCCATGAAGCTGACGATCCACGGTCCAACGTACGTGTTGGCGAGGTCGAAGAGCATTCCTGCGGGGTTTGCAAGCGGTGCTCCGTCGATCGCGGTCACGTTGAGGATTGCAGCGACAAGTGCGGGCATTTCTCCGCCAGCACCGTCATCGACCATTCCGTTTCCGTAACCGGTGACCATCGCGAGCGAAACAATCGCGAACAGCCCTGTGATGATTCCGATGGCCCAGTAGGTCGCGGTCGGCACGGTCTTCTTGGGGTTGGACGACTCCTCACCGTAGATCGCGGTGGCCTCGAATCCGATGAACGAGGCGAACGCGAAGGCAATCGCGATACCGGCTGCACCCGTGAGTCCGCCGGCAAGGATTGCGTTGGGGTCGAACGATGCGGCGAGGTTGACGCCACCATCGGGTCCACCGTTGATGAGAATTGCACCGGCAACGATGAGCAACGCGGCCAGTTCGAGGACAAGGAACACACCGAGAACCTTTGCGCCGAGGTCAACGGACAAGAGTGAGAGCGCGGTGACGATGACCCACGCGATACCAGCCCAGATGATCCAGGGGAGGTCGATGCCGTAGCCGGCCATCGTGCCTTGGACGAGTCCGCCGAAGAAGCCATAAATGGCGAGCTGAATCGTCGCGTAGGCGAGGATCGACGTGAATGCCGATGCGACTCCCATGTTGGTGCCGAGTCCGCGGCCAACGTAGGCGAAGAACGCTCCGGTGTTGGTGACGCGGCTGCTCATGGCGGAATAACCGACCGCGAACAACAGCAGGGTGAGGCCCACCGCGAGATACGTGCCGGGAACGGCCGAGCCGGTTCCGATGAGCATCGCGACGGGGACAGCGCCGGTCATGCCGACGAGAGGGGCGGAAGCGGCGACGACGAAGAACACGATCCCGATTACACCGAGACGGCCTTTCTTCAGTTCGCCACTGGAAGTGGTTGATGCCATGACAGGTTCTCCTCATTGAGTTAGTGACACAGAAATCGTTCTGGTACGAACGACTTTAACTACTCTGGCGGATTTTGTCGATATCCGCAAGCGATTTTTCGCGCGTCGCCACATTCGTGAGAATTGTTATAAAGATGCACGCCAAGGGATTGTTCGCTTCCGAATGATTCGATACAGTTGCAGGCATGAGTGAATTGCATGGATTTCTTCCCCCGCTGACCCCGACCGGGAATAGCGCGCTCGTCCCGCAGATGCCGTGGTTCTACTCGGGCACGTTGCTAACTGTCGAGTACCTGACCGACCCAAAGAACGTTCGCGCAATCCTTCCCCCCGAACTCGAACTTGCTGACGAGAACCCGGGTGCCGTCGCGATGATCTGGGCCGACTGGCAGTCGTGCAGCACCGGTGGTGCCGAACTGCTCGACCCGGTTCGCTCGCAGTACCTCGAAGCGTTTGTCGTGGTTCGATGCAAGTACGAGGGCGTCACCTATAGCCGCTGCGTTGCGATCTGGGTCACCAAGGACTTCGCTATCGGTCGCGGCTGGTTCCAGGGCTACCCCAAGAAGCTCGGAAACATCGCCGTCACACGCGTCTTCAACTTTGGCAAGGCAACTCCTAAATTGGAGGCCGGTGCCAAACTTGGCGCGAGCGTCGCCGCCTACGACCACCGCCTCGCGTCCGCTGTTGTCACCCTGCGTGAGAAGAGCGAGACGAACGGTTTTGTCAACGGCCACAAGATGCTCCACAGCCGCTGGGTGCCGTCCATCACGCCCGGCCTCGGAAACTCGCTCGACCAACTCATCGCGATGGGCGGTGTCGACGCCGAACTTGGTGAACCGTGGATGGGCGACGCCGAGCTCGAACTGCACGACTCGCAGTGGGACGAACTGAAGTCGATTCTTCCTGTCGAGAAAGTCCTCGGCGGGTACTACCGCGAACTGGGCGTGACGTTCAACGGTGGCGAACTCATCGCCGACCGGTCAACCCCGACCGTCTAACTACGGATCAGACGGTTGGTGGTTCGAAACCCTCCGGACGCTCTCATTCGAGAACGACGAGAAGGTCCCCTTGCTCGACCTGTTGTGTCTTAGGAACTACAAGTCGCAGAACGCGCCCACCGTGAACTGATGAAATCGGAGCCTCCATTTTCATAGCTTCGATTGTGGCGACCGTGCCGCCGGGTGCAATCACATCTCCTACTTCGACCTGCAGCGTGACGACTCCGAGAAAAGGAGCGGCGATATGAAGCGGGTTTGCTCCTTCCGCTTTCTCGGCCGATGCAGTTGTCACCGCAATGCTTGTGTCCCGAATGAGAAGCGGTCGAAGTTGACCGTTGAGCGTCGCCATCACGTTACGGATTCCCTTTTCATCGGGTTCGCCGATTGCCTCGAGCGTGACGAAAATCATGACACCTTTTCGCATCTCGATGACGTGTTCAACTCCGACCTTGAGTCCGTAAAGATAGTCGGGAGTCGCGAGCACGCTGAGGTCACCATAGGTCTCTCGGTCGCGATCCCACTGCGCCGTGGGTCCGGGAAACAACAGACGGTTGAGCGTTCGCTGGCATGTCGGAGAATCTGATAACAACGCCGCTGCGTCCTCCGCGTCGAGAACCTCCTTCGCCGGCGTGAAGGTGCGGCCCTTCAACGCTTTGGTCCGGAAGGGTTCGGGCCACCCACCTGGAAGGTCCCCCAACTCGCCGGACAGAAAACCGACTACGGAATCCGGGATGTCGTATCGCTCGGGGTGGGCCTCGAAGTCTGCGGGGTCCGCATTAGCCGCGGCGAGTTGAAGCGCGAGGTCTCCAACAACTTTCGATGACGGAGTCACCTTCGGCGGCCTCCCGAGAATTCTGTTCGCTTCCGCGTACCAGTCCTCAACCTTTTCGAAATGGTCGGCCAACCCCAAGGCGATTGCCTGTTGCTTAAGGTTCGAAAGTTGCCCCCCGGGAATTTCGTGTCGGTACACGCGACCTGTTGGCCCCGTGAGTCCGGACTCGAAAGGCTTGTACATGAGGCGAACTGCCTCCCAGTAAGGTTCAAGCGCGCACACTGCATCGAGGGACAACCCAGTGTCTCGCTCGGTGTGGGTGAGTGCAGCAACGAGAGCGGAGGAACTCGGTTGACTGGTCGTTCCCGCCATTGGGGCGCTCGCAACATCGACCACATCCGCCCCAGCTTCTGAGGCAGCGATGAGGGTCGCCAATTGTCCACCTGCCGTGTCATGGGTATGGAGGTGGACGGGCAAGTCGAACCGACTTCTCAAGGCCTCGACTAACGTGCGTGCTGCCCCGGCCCGGAGAAGACCGGCCATATCTTTGATAGCGAGAATGTGTGCTCCCGAGTCAACAATCTTCTCGGCCAGATTGAGGTAGTAGTCCAGCGTGTAGATGTCTTCCGCTGGGTTCAAAAGATCTCCGGTGTAGCAAAGCGCTACTTCTGCCACGGCCGTGTTGGTCGCAAGCACTGCGTCGATTGCCGCTCGCATCTGGGAAACGTCATTGAGCGCATCGAAAATTCGGAAAATGTCGACACCCGTCGCGGTCGCTTCGGTAATGAATGCCTCGGTCACGGCAGTCGGGTACGGAGTGTAGCCCACGGTGTTTCGACCACGCACAAGGGCTTGAATGGCAATGTTCGGGAGAGCTTCTCGCATCTCGGCAAGCCTTACCCAGGGGTCTTCGCCGAGGAACCGAAGGGCAACGTCATAGGTTGCGCCTCCCCACGCTTCAACCGAAAAAAGTTGCGGCGTGAGTCTGGCCACATGCGGAAGAACTGCGGTGAGGTCGCGGGTGCGAACCCGTGTCGCCAGAAGGCTTTGGTGCGCATCTCGGAAAGTTGTGTCCGTCACTCCCAACTGAGTTTGCGCGCGAAGCTCCACCGCGAATTTGTGTGGACCGAGTTCGCGAAGGCGATCGCGTGAACCGTGCATGACGGGCGCAGTGAAATCCACCGATGGTAACTTGGTCGTCGGGTCGTATACCCCGTCACCGATCCCGTTCGGCTGGTTGACTGTGACCTCAGCGAGATACGTGAGCAGTTTGGTTCCGCGGTCGTGGCTGACGCGCGCCGTCATGAGGTGTGGACGCTCGTCGATAAACGCAGTCGACAAATCTCCCGCGACAAATGCGGGTTCATCGAGCAGCGCTTGGAGGAATGAGATGTTGGTCGTCACGCCACGAATGCGGAATTCGGCCAAGCCACGTCGTGCCCGCGCAACCGCGGTCGCGAAATCCCGACCGCGGCTTGTCATTTTGACGAGCATCGAGTCAAAATGCGGTGAGATGCGGGCACCCTGAGCCACGCTTCCGCCGTCGAGTCGAAGTCCCGCGCCTCCTGGGGATCGAAAAGTCGAGATTCGACCTATATCAGGCCGGAAACCCGCATTCGGATCCTCAGTTGTAATTCGACACTGCATAGCCGCCCCCCGCAACACAAGTGTCTCTTGGGTCAATCCGAGTTCCACCAGCGTCTCGCCCGCCGCGATGCGCATTTGCGATTGCACCAAGTCAACGTCGGTGACTTCTTCCGTCACCGTGTGCTCGACCTGAATGCGTGGGTTCATCTCGATAAAAACGTGTTGTCCGGCACGTTCCCCAGCGGTGTCGAGGAGAAACTCAACGGTGCCCGCATTCACGTATCCAATCGACCGTGCGAAGGCAATCGCATCACGGTACATCGCGTGGCGGACGGTGTCGTCCAGGTTTGGCGCAGGGGCTATCTCCACAACCTTTTGGTGCCGGCGTTGAACCGAACAGTCGCGCTCGAAGAGATGGAGGGTTTCGCCGGTTGCATCCGCGAGAATCTGAACTTCGATGTGGCGTGGTCTCAAAACGGCCTGTTCGACAAACATTCGGGGGTCGCCGAACCCGCTCTCCGCTTCGCGCATTGCAGCCTCTAGCGCGTCGCGCATCTGGTCGTGGGTTTCGACACGACGCATCCCGCGCCCGCCGCCGCCCGCTACTGCCTTGGCAAAGACGGGATATCCAATCGAATCGGCAAAGGCGATGAGCTGATCGATGTCGGTTGTTGCTTCGGAGGACGCGAGTACTGGCACGCCAGCCGATATAGCGTGCTCTTTTGCCGTGACCTTGTTTCCCGCCATCTCCAAAACGGCTGAACCGGGACCGATGAAGGTGATTCCATTTTCCGCTGCGGCACGAGCGAAGTCGGGGTTCTCACTAAGAAACCCGTATCCGGGATAGATCGCGTCGGCCCCAGACACTTTGGCGACACGAATAATCTCATCAATCGACAGATAGGCACGAACAGGGTGCCCTATTTCACCAATCTGATATGCCTCGTCGGCCTTGAAACGGTGGGTCGAATCACGGTCCTCGTAGGCAAAGACGGCAACGGTTTGGGCGCCGAGTTCGAAAGCCGCGCGAAACGCCCGAATCGCGATTTCGCCTCGGTTCGCAACGAGAATCTTTTCGAACAATGCACACCTCCGCGTTGGAAAAAGATTGGTACAAAGACCTAATCAGATGGTAATGGAAAACGAACCTGCGGCCGTTTTCCATTGAAACTCAAAGGTATTCCGGGGAATTGAAGTCGACCGAAACCGGTGACATCAGCAGAAACCATTACCTCGGTTTCAATCGCTTGTTTGTCGTTGAGCAAATCTTCTGGTTTTTGCACAATGTCACAGGGGACGCCTGCGTCGCCAAGAATCTTTACAATCACTTCGCCGTCAAGCTCCGCAAACACCTTTTCCAGAATAGGTCGAAGTTCTTTGTCATTGGCCACTCGATCGACGTTTGAGGAAAACCTTTCATCGGACGCAAGCTCTGAAATGTTGAGAGTGTCGCAGAGCTGCTTAAAGAGACCATCGCCTCCGATGCCAAGGCAAACCTGGCTCGTTCTTGTAGGGAAGATCCCATAGGGGGAAAAAGCGGGATGACCACTGCCGAACCTGCCCGAGGGTTCCGCGGTCACCTGAAAGGCAGCGACATGGTATGCAACCCAGCTAGCCCCCGTCTCGAATAGGGAAGTTGAAATCTCGCTGACTTCGCCTGTTTTTTCTCGATCAAAGAGGGCCGTCATGACCCCAAGAGCAAGCCACGTACCGGCGCCGACGTCGAGGATGGAAACTCCTGCACGTACCGGCACTCCGTTGCTCTCGCCCGTAATCTCGGCTATTCCGGTTCTCGACTGAATAGGTGGCTCTATTTCAGAATGCGCCCGCTTCGTAAAACCCTTTGGGCTTCGCACCATCTAGGCCAATCTCCTAAACCACAACACGAATCGATTAACATCCCAGAATTCATAGACTGTGGTCATGAACCCCGCCACCACTGCTGCGCTGATTCAAGCTGTCATCTCGCTGGGGGTCGTGGTGTTCCAGCTAGCGCTCGTTGCCGGGGCTCCCTGGGCCGAATACACAATGGGTGGGCAAAACAAGGGGCGCCTCCCTCGTTCACTCCGAATTGGCGCGGCGGTTTCTGCCGCCATCATGTTGGCGCAAGCCGGGCACTATCTTGCCCAAGCGGGGGTGATTCCGAAACTCCTGGATCCCAACGGCAACAACGTCGTCAACTGGATTTGGTTTGGCTTCAGCATCGCTGGATTGATTCTCAACTCGATCTCCCGCAGCAAGAAAGAAAGAAACACCTGGGTTCCTGTTCTGCTCGCTAGTTCAGTGTGCACGTTACTCGTAGCGATCAACTAGTTCAGACCGTCTGGCTAAACATCAGACGGCCCAGGGTTCGAATCCTCCTTAGTAGTCGTGAAGGTACTCGTCGATTTCCCACTGAGTGACGTCACGAGTCGAGGGGTCCTTGACCGCGGCTTCGTATCGGGCCACTTCGTCGCGCTTCATGACGAGGAAGACCTCGACGAGTTCCTTCGACATCTGTTCGTGAAGGTGAGCGTTCGCCTCGAGCGCGTCGAGAGCTGCCCCTAATGTCGCGGGCAGTTCCGGTGCGGACTCGTTGTCGTACGCCATGCCGACGGCATCCTCGGGGCACTCGAGCGTGCGCGTGATGCCGTCGAGAGCGGCCGCGAGGACACCGGCGATGACGAGATAGGGGTTGGCTGCGCCGTCACCGACACGGACCTCGAGGCGGGTCCCCTCGCCGCGCTCCGGCGGTATTCGGACCATGCACGAACGGTTGTCGTAACCCCAGTTGGCGCGGAAGGGCGCGAGGGTGTCCGGGCCGAGACGCTTGAACGCGTTGACGGTCGGGTTCGTCAGAGCGGTAAGAGCGTTCGCGTGCTCGAGAACACCCGCGATCATCTGTCGAGCGACGTCGGATAGTTGACCGGCTCCATCGTGCATCTTGTTGACGCCGTCCATGTCGGTCACCGAGAAGTGCAGGTGGAATCCGCTTCCCCCCTCGTCACTCCAGGGTTTGCCGAGGAACGTCGCGTGCTGACCGGACTGTGCGACCATGTCCTTGATGGCTGTCTTGAAGAAGAATGTTCGGTCGGCCGCGTCGAGCGCGGTGCTGTGCCAGAGGTTGATCTCGTACTGACCGGGGCTGAATTCGTGGTTTCCGGCGAAGACGCCGATGTTCATTTGATCCAACATTCGCATGAGGTGAAGGAAGACGCCGTCGGGGTCGACGAGCGTTCCGGTCGTATAGACACGCCCCGTGCGCGTGAGCGACCGTTCGTATCCGCCATCCTCTTTCACGTTCGCGATGTAGAACTCGAGTTCGGGGCCGACGACGGGCTGAAGTCCACGCGCGTTGTATTCCTCGACGATCTTTTTGAGGACGGTGCGTGGTGAAATCATGTTCGGCGAGCGGTCGGGGTTGAGGGCATCGGCAATGACGTACGCGACACCCGGTTCGAAGGGGAGTGGGGTGATGGTGTCGGGTTGTATCGAGCTGACGAGGTCTTGGAGTCCGTCCGACGCGATGTTCACAGCGTCAAGAACGTCACCACCCGTTGTGGTGACCCAGACGCCCTGACAGAAAGCGGGGCCGCTGTGGGCGACCTTGTCGAGCTGGCTGACGAGGACGTCTTTCGACCGGGCGGTACCCAGGACATCGGCGTACGTGAAGCGAAGGACGTCAATTCCTTGGTCGTGTAATGAATCGCGCAGTGCGACGAGATCGTGCGACATTGGTACTCCTTTGTAACCATTTCGTTAGGACTCAAACGAAATAATAGTCTCTAGAATCGAAAAATAAATGCTTGTAGTCAAACCGTAATATTTGCACTGTACAAATGCAAAGGAGCACACCGTGAAGGCACTCTTTATTCAGCACGACCACGTCAGTCCGACGGGTCCCGTGTCCGAGCGTCTGCGCCACCACGGCTATGAAATCGACGAGATGGTCGTCGTTCCGGAAGAGAGCTTCCGCGACCCTAACGTAAAATTTGCCTTCCCCCCTCTCGACGACTACGACCTCATCATCCCGATGGGTGCCCCCTGGGGCGCGTGGGATGACGCGTGCATCGGAAACTGGCTCACTCCCGAACTCGAGTGGGTTCGTGACGCCGTAACGAGCGGAAAGCCCGTGTTGGGGATCTGTTTTGGCGGTCAGCTCATCGCTCGAGCGATGGGCGGATCCGTTGCGCCGGGACCGAAGGGCGAAATCGGCTGGACCAACATCTGGAGTGACGACGAAACCCTCGTGGGCAACGGCCCGTGGTTCCAGTTCCACTATGACCGTTGGGTCGTTCCGCCCGGGGCTAAGGAAATCGCCCGTAACCCCATCGCATCACAGGCGTTCGTCATCAACAAGTCGCTCGCGTTGCAGTTCCACCCTGAGCTCGACGCTCCGGCGCTCGCCAGTTGGCTCGAATGGGGCGGCGACAAAGAAGTCGAAGCCGACGGGCAAGACCCCGAGGTGATGATGGCTCAGACGCGCGCAATCCAAGACGCTGCTCGACAGCGCACGTTCGACCTCGTCGACGCGTTTCTCGAACGCGTCGCGAAGTAGCTAGCGGAGGGTAACCTTCACCGGCATGTGCTTAATGCCGTGAACGAAGTTCGAGCGAAGGAAGTCAACCGGCCCGGTGTGCTCGACGGTGTCGATGCGGGACAACAGGTCTTCGAACATCACTCGAAGTTCGATTCGCGCGAGGGCGTTTCCGAGACACATGTGGGGGCCGCCGCGTCCGAACGTCATGTGTTCATTCGGGTTACGGGTGACGTCCATCTTGGTGGGGTTGTCAAAAATCTTGTCATCGCGGTTGCCCGACGCGAACCACGGCACGACCTTGTCGCCGACACGGAACGTCTGACCTTCGAACTCGACCTCTTTCGTGACGGTGCGTCGGAAGTGATACACGGGGCTCGCGTAGCGAAGGAACTCTTCGACGGCCCACGGGATCATGTCGGGGTTCTCTTGCAGGTACGCCAACTGATCGGGGTTCGCCATGAGGTTTCGCATCGTGTGGGTGATGGTGTGGCGCGTTGTTTCGTTTCCCGCCACCACGAGCAACAGGAAGTTGGTGTGGAAGTCGCGGTCTGTCAACGGGATGCCATCCGACATCTCGGAGTTGATGAGAACCGATACGAGGTCGACCCCGTCCTTGCCACGACGTTCGTTCGCGAGTTTGTCGCCGTAGTCAAACACTTCTTGGGCGGCCGGCGACCGGAAGGGCAGAAGGCGATACTTTTCGGATTCGGGGGAATTGATGAGAACGTCCGCGCTGTCCGGGTCCGAGAAGCCGACCATCCGGTTTCCCCACTCGATCAGTTGGTCGGTGTCGGTCTCGGGAACGTCAAGCAGTTTGGCGAGAACCTGAATCGGGAAGTCGGCAGCAACCTCTTCGACGAAGTCGAACTCGCCCTTCGCGAAGGCGTTGTCGAGGGTCGTCGCGGTCAGTCCGCGCAGGAAGGTCTCGTAACGGGAAACGGCCGCGGGGGTGAACTGACCCTGGAGTAGGCGGCGAAGAGCGCGGTGGCGGGTGCCGTCAGTCTCGAGAAGTGAACGTCGCGCTTCTTCTTGTTCGGCGTCAACTTCTTCGAGGTTGGTGAAGCGCTCACTCGTGAACGTGTTCGAGTCACGCAAAATCTTGACGATGTCGTGGTAGCGCGTGACGGAATAAAAGCCGCTGCCGTCGTCGCCTTCATCGTTGAAGTGGATCGGCGCGTTGGCTCGAAGTTCAGCGAACGCGTCCCACGGAGCACCGTTGCGGAACAGTTCGAGGTCGGCCAGATTGATGCTCGACGCTGAGGTCATCACTATCTCCTTCACGAGATTGTTCGGGTACTAACAATCTCTGAGAATACAGACTTTTTGTCGTTCGGCACATTGTTTGGGTCAAAACGTTATATTCCGTGACGTAATTTTTCTCGAAGTCGGGGACAATATAGAGATGCGACAAATGTCGCTGAAATCGGGAGAGCAATCATGGCAGGCGCACACACCCTCGCGGAAACCGAACGGCATGTCACGGAACGACTCTCACACATGTCGCTCGACTTCGACTCGATGGCGATCGTCTCGAACCTGTTCCGCGCCGCCAATGCCGTTCGTAACCACTTCGAACGAACCGTCCTGCATTCGAACGACCTGTCATGGACGGCGTTTGTCGTCTTGTGGGTCACCTGGATCTGGGAACCGATCGAAACCCGACAGATCGCCGACGAGGGCGGATTTTCGAAAGCAACGTTGACGGGTGTCTTGGGAACGCTGGAAGGTCGCGGCTATCTCTCTCGGGCAAAGAGCCCAACCGATGGCCGACTCGTCATTGTCACAATGACGGACGCCGGTCGAAAGCTCATGGACGACCTGTTCCCCAAGTTCAACAAGCAAGAACAGAAAATCGCTGGCGCCATACCGAACGCCGAACACGCGGCACTCGCAGAAGCACTGCGCCTCGTCACTAAACGTGCCGAGAGCCCTAGCTAGCGGCGCGGACGAACCGCTCGAAAATCTCCAACTGACCGCGCTCGATGTCGTAGTTGTCTTCGGGGTGCCATTGCACACCGAACGCCCAACCGGTCGAGTCGATCTTGACGGCCTCGATGTGTCCTTCGGCGGCGCGGGCGATGACGGTGAGCCCCTTTGCCAGTTCGTCGATTGCTTGGTGGTGGTAGCACGACGCGGATACGGTCGAATCGGTGAGTCCCAGTTCGGCTGAGTGTGAGTCAACGGTCACTGGCGCGACGTGGTGCAGGTGCGGGCTGTCCATGTGTTGCGTGAGCGTTCCGCCGAGGGCGACGTTCGTGATCTGTAGGCCGCGACAAATCGCGAGCATCGGAAGTCCGACCGACAGGACGTGGCGAATCAGGCTGATGTCGACCTCGTCCTGCATCATGTCCATTCCATACAGCTCGTCCGACATCGGGTCCTGGCCGTAATTGCGTGGGTCGATGTCGGCCCCGCCCGGCATCAGAACGCCGTCGATCCCATCGAGGCGTCCGGCCCAATCGCTGTCCTGGATGGCAAGGAACGTCAACGGTTCGCCGCCAGCGGCCCAGACGCCTTCCGCCAGGCGGCGAGCGGTCACGATAGCTTCGTAGCGCGTTGCCGACGTGGATTCCGCGAATCGTGCAACGATGGCAATTCGGGGGCGATGTCCGACCATGATTGTCCTTTGAAATCGTTATAAACAGGGATAGCGTTCGATATTCAGTATGGCGTACGCTAAATCATTAGTATCCTAATGATGTTCTGTTCCATGCCCCAAAGGAGTGGTGTTCGTGCACACGATTGATGTTGCCGGTGTCCAGGTTGACACCCGCCACTACGTCAATGGTGAACGTCTCTCGTCACCCGCGACCTACACGAACACGTCGCCTATTGACGGGTCGTTCCTGGGCGAGATTGCCCGTGGTGACTCCGATGCTGTGAACGCCGCGGTTGCCGCTGCCAGCGCTGCGTTTCCCGCCTGGTCGAAACTCGGACCGAAGAAACGTGGCGAACTTCTCAATAAACTGGCCGACCTCGTCGAGGCGAACGTTGAAACCCTTGCAAACATTGAGACGCTTGATAACGGTGCACTCTTGCGCTCTCACGTGCGGGGAGTCATGCCGCGCGTTGCGATGAACATTCGATTCTTTGCCGACTACGCCATCAATGACCTGCACCACGATGCCTTTGAAACGCGTGGTCACACCAACAACGTCACGTGGGATCCGTCCGGGGTTGCCGCGCTCATCACCCCGTGGAATGCGCCGCTCATGCTCGCGACGTGGAAGATTGGGCCGGCGCTCGCCGCCGGCGACACCGTCGTCCTCAAGCCCGCCGAATGGACCCCGCTCACCGCGTCGTATTTCGCGGACCTCACCAAGCAGGCGGGAATACCCGATGGGGTTTTCAACGTTGTTTTTGGTTACGGTACCGAGGCCGGCGCCGCTCTCACCGCTCACACGGATGTTTCGCGAATCTCTTTCACGGGTTCGGTACCGACGGCCAAAATCATCGCGCACGCCGCCGCCGACAACCTCACCCCCGTCTCGTTCGAATTGGGGGGCAAGAGCCCGTGCATCGTCATGGCGGATGCCGACCTAGACCTCGCCGCCGAGATCGCCGTCGAACAGTACGACAACGCGGGCCAGGTGTGTCTCTCGGGAACGCGCATCCTCGTCCACGAATCCGTTGCGGATGCGTTCGCCGAGAAGTTCCGCAGCAAAGTTGCTGCGCTGAAGCAGGGCGACCCACGCGACCCTGACACCGACATCGGTCCGCAGGTTCATCAGGTTCACTTCGATCGCATCAAGGGTTTCGTCGACCGTGCGGTCGCCGACGGCCAAGACATCCTCTGGGGTGGCGGACCCAACGCCGAGCTCGGCGGACTGTACTTCCAGCCGACCCTCGTCAAGAACCCAGCTCCCGGAAGCGAAATCGTGACAGCCGAGATCTTCGGACCAGTGCTCTGCATGCAAACGTTCACGACCGACGACGAGGTCATCGCGATGGCTAATGGGACCGAGTTCGGTCTCGCGGCCGTTGTTGTGTCGGGCAATCGCGACCACGCGAAACGCATCACCGATGAACTCGTTGCCGGAACAATCTGGGTTAACTGTTTCTTTGTCCGCGACCTACGGGCCCCCTTCGGCGGATCAAAGAAATCGGGAATCGGACGCGACGGCGGGACCTGGTCGTTCGATTTCTATGCCGACGTCAAAAACACTGTTGTCTCACCTAACGGATGGAAGGAATAACCCCATGGGCGAAGTAGTTGGAGCAGGAATCCTCGCGCACGTACCCACGATCATGTTGCCCGAGGCGGTTCGCAAGGACCTCAACAACGGCGAAGAACTCAGCTTGGTCCCCGGACTACGGAAGCTTCGCGCGGACGTCTTCGAGACGCTCGACTACGACACCGTCGTTGTCTTGGACAGCCACTGGGCAACGACCGTTGAATTCGTCATTACGTCGGCGGCCGAGCGCTCGGGCCTCTTCACGTCGGAGGAACTTCCGCGTGGCATGACTCAGATTCCCTATGCCATCAAGGGCGACCCCGAACTCGCGAAGTCCCTCGCCAAATATGACGAGAAGAACGGAACGTGGATCACCCCGATCGCCGATCCGCACTTGCCGATTTTTTATGCGACGGTCAACCTGTGGCACTACCTCGGCCGCGGACTCGACGAAAAAGCCTGGATTTCGTTGTCGGTCTGCCAGACCGGAACGCCAGAAGACTTTATTCGTGCTGGGCGTGCGCTCGGCGAGGCGATTCGCGACTCCGATCGCAAGGTTCTTCTTCTCGCATCCGGCGCGTTATCGCACACGTTCCACAAGCTCCGCGATCTGCGCAAGCACGAATCCAGTGACCCGACGAACATCTACACGCCCGAGGCCTACCAGTACGACCTCAAGGTCCTCGAGTGGATGAAGGCCGGCGACCACGCCGCCATCCTCGACGACTTTGACACGTTCAAGAAGTACAAGCCGGAGGCCGGTTTCTACCACTACCTCGCGATGGCGGGCGCACTGGGCGAAGAGAACTTCACCGCCAAGGGCGAGATGTACAGCGAATACGAGAACTCGATCGGGACCGGCCAGGTTCACGTGTGGTTCTCGAAGCCTGAAGGCGGGTTCGCACGGCCCAAAGACCTGGTGCTGTCGCGTGACTGAGTACCGCCGCATCCTTCTGGACGGGTATCCGACGCAGGTCCTGCGTAACGGGGAAACCTTGGTCGCTGACGACGGTCGTGTCGTTGCGATTGAGGACGCGATTCACCTCGCGCCGGCCGAGCCGACCAAGATCATCGCCGTGCATCTCAATTACGACAGTCGCACACAGGAGTTCATGACCAAACTCCCCGCGGCACCGACCTACTTCCACAAGCCGATCACGGCTCTGAACACCCACAAGGGTGCTGTCGTTCGTCCGGCGGGGTGCAAGTGGCTCAACTACGAGGGCGAGATTGTCATCGTCATCGGAAAGACCTGCCGCAACATTGACCCGAAGGACGCCGCCGAGTACATCGCCGGTTACACCGTCGGGAACGACTACGGGTTGCACGACTTCCGTGACACCGACGCCGGATCGATGCTTCGCGTGAAAGGCTCGGACACGCTCGCGCCCGTTGGGCCGGGACTCGTCACGGACTGGGATTTCCACAACAAGATGATTCGCACCTATGTGAACGGTGAGGTCAAGCAAGAAGACAACACCGACAACATGGAATGGGACATGCACTACCTCGTAGCCGACATCGCGCGAACGATCACGCTTGTCCCCGGCGACATGTTGTTCTCTGGAACTCCTGCTTTTTCGCGACCCGTCCAGCCCGGCGATGTCGTCGAGGTCGAGGTCGAAGGTCTTGGCCGCCTCACGAACCACATCGTTGAAGGCCCGACCCCCATCCGTAAGGATGTCGGAGCCCAGCCGACCGAGAGCGAAGAGGTCGTGTCGACTGCGCTCGGTGGCGACTGGGAGTTCCGCGGAATCCGCACCCCGTCTAAAGACTTGTACCCGTCAACAGTGGAGGAAAAAGAATGATCAAGATCGACGTCGACATGGCCAAGTGCCAGCACTATGGCCAGTGCGTGTTTGAAGCCCCCAACGTCTTCGAACTCAATAACGACGACAAGCTCGAGTACACGGCAACCGCCGACGACTCGGAGCGCGCCAATGTCGAGGCCGCGATTGACGTGTGCCCGATGCAGGCAATCCGCATCGTCGAATAACTGACGCCATGACTCATCCCGTTCTCATCGTTGGCGCCTCGATGGGTGGACTCCGAACGGCTGAAGCGTTTCGGCGTTTCGGCTACACCGGTCCCATCACGGTCATCGGCGATGAGCCTTACGCGCCTTACAATCGGCCGCCCTTGTCGAAGGAAGTGCTTGCCGAGACGGTGAGCCACGAGGCGGTTGCGTTTGAACAGCGCGAATCAACGGCGGACGTCAATTGGGTGTTCGGTACCCGGGTGCAATCCGCTGATATCGAACACAACGTGGTGACCGATGCGAATGGCGATGCCCATCCCTATTCGGCGCTCGTCATCGCAACAGGGCTCCGGCCTCGACGATTGAGTGTTGCGAACGGCGAATTGCGAGGTCGTCACGCGGTGCGAACGCTCGACGACGCCATCGCTCTTCGCGCTGACCTCACGCCCGGGGCACGTGTCGTCATAGTCGGTGCGGGATTCATCGGCTGTGAGGTTGCCGCGACGGCCCGCACACTCGGCTGCGACGTCACCGTCGTGGCCCCCGGAATTCACCCGATGCAACGGTCGTTGGGGACGGAACTCGCCGCCGAGATGCAGCGCCGCCACGAAGCCAAGGGCGTCGTTTTCCGCCTGAAAACGGCTGTCACTGACCTCGTCGGCGAATCGGCCGTCGAAGGCGTCGTTCTTGATGACGGAACCACGGTGCCCTGTGACGTCTTGGTCGAAGCAATCGGCTCGCATGAGAACACCGAATGGCTCGAGGGCAATGACCTCGACCTGTCCGCCGGTGTTCTTGCCACCAATGACCTTCGAGCGTTGAAGCAGAACGGTGAACCGTGGAACAACGTCTATGTCGTTGGCGACGTCGCGCGTTTCCCGAACCCCGCCTATGACAACGACGCTCGTCAAATCGAGCATTGGAACATCCCGACCGAAACGGCGAAACGCGTCGCTCAAGTTTTCACGGAACAAGCACAAGGCGAGTTCCGTCCCATCCCGTCGTTCTGGACCGACCAGTACGACAACCACCTGCTCGCCTACGGCGTGCTGGCGCTCGCCGACGACGTGAAACTGATTGATGGAGACATCACCGGTGACTGCGTCTTCGGTTACTACCGATCGGGAACGATGGTTGGCGTTTGCGGTATCGGAATGCGGTCCGTTGTCCAGAGCTACCGCGCTAACTTTGTCTAAGGAAAGGGTTCGACATGGCAAACTTTTTTGATCTCGACGTCTCATTTGAAGGAGACGAACCTGACCTGTCGAAAATCCCGGCAGAGCAATTGGAAAAGGCTGTGGCCGAGTTGCCCGAGGCCCTGCAATCCGTCGCACGCGGCCTGCTCATTGAAAAGCGCACGATGTCCGACGTTTCGCAAGACCTCGGGATTCGCCAGGGTGAACTGGTCACGCGCCTTCACCGCGCGATGCTCTCTATATCGATGTCACTCATGAACGGCGGCCGCCCGCACTAAAAGGCGTGTGCGCGGATACGGTGGAACCATGGCAACCGACAGCGTGTTTCGACTCGATGGCCGAGTCGCCCTCATCACCGGTGCCGGATCCCCGACGGGAATCGGCTTCACCACAGCGCGATTTCTCGGACGAATGGGCGCTTCCGTCTATCTGACGGGTGCGAGTGACCGCGTCGCCGATCGCGAAGCCGAGCTTCGGGCGGAGGGAATCACGGCCTTCTCGTCACCGGCTGACCTGACTGTCGATGCCGAGGTCGATGACCTGATTGAGCGGGTCGTTGCAGCGTTTGGACGAATCGACATCGTGGTCAACAACGCCGGGATGACGAGTGTCGCGAAGCCGATGGAGGACTCGGGCGAAACGGGGTCGGTCGCCGATATGACCCGAGCCGAGTGGGATGCGTCACTCACCCGCAATCTGACGACCGCGTTTCTCGTGAGCAAAGCGGCTCTTCCCGCCCTCCGCGCGAGCGGCCACGGACGAATCATTTCGGTCGCATCGGTAACTGGTCCGGTCATGGGGATGGCGGACGATGCGTCGTACGCGGCGAGCAAGGCGGGAATGGTCGGGTTGAACCGATCGCTCGCTATCGACGAGGCGGCAGCGGGAATCACGGCGAACACCGTTGCGCCGGGGTGGATCGCAACCGGGTCGCAGACTCCGCACGAAGCACGCCAGGGACACACGGTTCCCGTCGGTCGCTCGGCGACCCCGGAGGAAGTTGCCGCGTGCATCGGATTTCTCGCGAGCACCGAAGCCGCATATGTCACGGGCCAAGTGCTGGTCGTCGACGGCGGGAACTCGATCGCCGAAGAACGCGCGTGACCGACCCGCAGGTGCTCGCGCTTGACGGAGGGCTCTCCACCGCGCTCGAAGCCCAGGGATTGGCGATCGACGGCCCGATGTGGACGGGCGAGTTGCTGTTGTCGAACCCCGAGGCCGTGACCGCCGCCCATCGATCGTTTGTGGACGCCGGTGCCGACATCATCATCACGGGGTCATACCAGTTGTCGTTCGAGGGTGGTCGCCGGACTGGCTGGTCCGATGCCGACGTTGAGAGCGCCCTGCGCAATTCGACCACGGCCGCGCGGCTCGCGGCCAACGACGACACTCTCGTGGCGGCGAGCATCGGACCCTTCGGCGCCCACCTGAATGACGGTTCGGAATTCCGTGGACGCTACGGTGTTTCTGACGGTGCGATACGCGAGTACCACGACCGCCGACTCGACATCCTGCTCGACACTGAGCCCGACCTGCTCGCGCTGGAAACCATGCCCGACCTGACCGAGGTGCGAGTCCTTCTGGAACTCATCGAATCGAAGAGCGCCGACATGCCGTACTGGGTTTCGTTCACTGTGTCCGAACCCGGAGCGATCAGCGGTGGTGGAACCTTCGCCGAGGCGTGTGCACTGGTCGAGAACTATGCGAACGCCATGGCGGTCGGCATCAATTGCTCACCTCTGTCCGTGATCACACCGACCCTGTCGGGTGTCGATACGGAATTGCCGTTCGTCGTCTACCCCAATGCTGGCCAGACCTGGGATTCCGATGCAATGGCTTGGTCGGGCAATCCCGAGTTCGCGAACCGTGAGCACATCGACGAATGGGTGAATCTGGGTGCGCGAATTGTCGGCGGTTGTTGTGGCTATCTCCCATCAAATCTTCCGCCGATGCGTAAGCGGTGACGCCACATTAAACATGCCCCTATCGGCTGGCGTTGAAACCAGTTAGATTGAGGGAATGAACCGTTCAACTTTCAGAGTCCTCAGGTTCGTTGCGGTTGCAAGCAGCGTCGTCGGCATTGTGGGCGCGACCGTGGTTGCCCCGAATGCCCCGGCGGAGTCCTCGCCTCGCGACAGCCGGTCGAAGGTTTTCGAGCGATACGAGTCACTTGCCGATTACGCAGAATCTGACGGCCGAACCCCGCCGGCGTGGATGCCTAAGACGGGCATCTCGAAAAAGGGGTGGTCCGCGGCAATCGAGGATGAATCTGTCCGTATTGACAGCCAGGGCCGCGCCCTTTATATTGACCCACTTCACGTCGAGCACACTCCCGACGTCGCGCGCCCGGAATCTGCGACCCCTGCCGCTGATGTTCCGTTGACAGACGCTTTCCTGCTGAACAGCTTGCCTGGGTCGAATCGCACGATCTACCTCGACTTCACGGGGCACTCGCTCGTCGGAACATATTGGCAGGATGGCGGCACTCTTGCGGATGACATGATTTATTACACAAACGCGCAAATGCAAATGCCGGCTTATGACGTTGACGGAAACACGGCCACCTTCAGCGATTTGGAACGTCGGAACATCATCGACGCGTGGTCTGCAATAGCCGAGGACTACGCACCGTTCAACGTCAACGTCACCACCGCAGATCCAGGAGAGGCAGCTCTCCTCAGGTCAAGCGGAAGCGACACGATTTTCGGAATGCGCGCGCTGATCACCAACAACACGAATGCCATCGCGGCGGAGTGTGGTTGCGGTGGAGTCGCTTATGTTGGCGTTTTTGGGGACGTGGGATTTTACAACAACACCTACATGGGACCGTCACTGAATTTTGCGCAGAATTGGTTCAGCGGGAAAACGATATCTGACGTCGTGAGCCACGAGGTGGGTCACAACGTCGGATTGAGCCACGATGGAACCGACAGCCAAGGCTACTATGGTGGGCGAGATGGCTGGGCGCCCATCATGGGTGTTGGTTACTACGAACCGCTGGTCCAATTGTCGAATGGCACCTACTCCACAGAAGCAGGTGAAGCGGCCGATAACCCCGAGGACGATTACGTGGTCGCCGTCAGCAACGGTTTGCCGCTCCGCACGGACGATTACGGGGACACGCAGGAAACAGCAACCGCATTGACGAACGGAACCAACAAAAGCGGCTTCATCTCGACGCGCGCGGATGTCGACTATTTTTCCTTCACTGCGACAGCCACGAGTCACGACGTCAGTGTGACGTCGCCGTCGCTGAGTTCGAACCTCGACGTCCAGGCGGAGTTGTTTGATTCATCGGGCACGTTGTTGTCCACCACAAATCCAGACTTGTTTCGCGTAGGTGTGAATTCGGCGACAGGGCTCGCCGCCGTCTTCACGGCAACAACTACACCGGGAGAGACTTACTTTATTGCTCTGGACGGGGTGGGTTACGGGCCTGGCACAACAACCGGTTACTCTGACTACGGAAGCCTCGGGGAATACCGAATTAATGTGTCTGGGCCTAAAGTTATCTATCCGTCGGGGACAGTGACGATTTCTGGAACGGCTAAGGTCGCAAAGACCCTGAGCGCCAGGCCAGCGGGTTGGATGAAACGCGTGTCTAGCCACTATCAGTGGCTTCGTAACGGGTTTAGCATCCCCAATGCGACGAGTTCAAAATACAAGTTAACGGCAACCGACATGGGCCGACTGATCTCAATGCGGCTGACGGTGTCCAAATCGGGGTACCCCTCGATAACCGTCACGAGCGATCCCACAGTGGCGGTCGCGAATAGGCAACGCGCTAGATAAAGGATGCGCTGGGAAGATCTTTCTCATCGTTGAGAATCGCCGCGACGATTCGCGCAGCGACCGCAGCGGTCGTGAGCCCCGCTCCAAAGTTCGGCGCTTCGCCGAAGAGCGCTCGTGTGGCCAAACCGGATTCGGTGTGACCGGGACGTGCGTCAATGAACCGCACGCCGAGTCGACGGAACTCTCGACCAGCAGCGACGCTGAACGCGTGTAACGCGGCCTTGCTCGCGGAATACGCCGATAGCCCCGCCATCGGGGTCTCGGCGATCATGCCCGACAGCGTCACAACGAAACCGTCACCTGATTTTCCGACGGTGGGGGATAGCGCCGAGAGCACGTGGATCGGTCCCGTCGCATTGATTGCCATCATGCGGTCGAAGCCGGCAACGGGAACGTCAACGGCGTTCCCAAAACCGACGACACCGGCGGCGACGATGATTCCATTGAGTGCGACGTCATCCGTCTCGATGTCGTCCAAGAACGCGGCAATCGAATCGCCGTCGGCGAGATCGAGTAACCGCTGGCTCGAGGTTCTCGATGCGAGGCTCGCCAACTTTCCCTCGTCTCGCGTTGTTCCGATGACTGTTGCCCCGGCGTCGTTGAGGGCGGCGCACAGGCTTTGCCCAATCCCGCCCGTCGCGCCAATGACAAGGACGGTGGCGTTGGTGAGTGATGTCATGAGGACTCCTTGGCTGGGGGATAAAGACTGTGCCCATAGGCTATTTGCACTATGACTTCCAACAATCCTATGCAGGAATGGCTGTCGGTTCGTTTCCGCCGACTGCTGTCTGGTGCGGCGGATGGCACGCCTCCGTGGCTCGAGATCATTGCGCGGGGCGATGACGGCGGCCTTTATGTTCCGACCGATGCTCCGTGGGTCATTCACCGAGATTTCGGCACGCTCGTCGGGGGAATTCGTGCGTTGCTCATGCAGGCTCTTCACCCCGGATCACTCGCGGGCGTGTCCGACCATTCACGATATGAGAAAGATCCGCTGGGGCGGTTGGCGGGAACAATTCGGTGGCTCACCATCACGACCTTTGGAAGCCACTCGGCCGTAAGCAACGAAGCGACGCGCGTAAACCGCCTTCACAAGCGCGTCACCGGCACGTACGAGACGGGCCACAATGAGACGCGTGCCTATCGGGCCGCCGACCCGGACCTTTTGCTGTGGGTGCACGTCGCGTTCATGGAATCGTTCCTTGTGGCACACGAAATGTATGCGGCGACGCCGATCCCGCGCGGTTCCGCCGAGTCGCCCGCCGATAACTATGTCGAGCAGTGGGGGCGTTCCGTCGCACCGCTCGGGCTAGAAGATACCCCGTCTTCTCGACGCGAGATGGACGACACCATCACGGACTTGTGGAAGACGGGTGTGCTCGTGTCGACCGAATCAACGAAATCTGTTGTGGGTTTCATTCGCCGGCCGCCATTGCCCTTGGTGGTCCGTCCGATTTATCGCTTGCTTTTCGACGCTGCGGTGGTGTCGATGCGACCCGAGTTTCGCGGGATGCTTGGCCTCACGGCGAAACCGCGATGGCTTGTGGTTCCGATGACGAGACTCATTTTGCGAACTATTCGAGTGGCGATCGGCCCCGAGAGCCCGATCGAGGACGGCGCGCTGAACCGATTACGACGAATCGGCGTGCTGTGACGCCTCCTAGGCTATTCGTATGCACCTTGTCGGCCGCCCTGCACTCATCGCCGCGATAATCGGACCGATTCAAGCCGTGATGGGCTGGATTGTTGCCGGTTCGCTCTGGCCCGGATACGACCACGTGACCAAAACAATCAGCGATCTGGCCGCGGATGACTCGCCCGTCAAATGGGTGCAATCCTCGTTCTTTCTGTTGGGCGGCACTCTGTCGCTCATCGCCGCTGTCTGGGCACCTGTCTTGTCGATGCCGGGCCGCATTACGATTTTCATCGCCGGGCTCACGACCTATGGGCTGACAATTTTTGCTACTCCGTCACAGGACTCGTCGTCTTTTTGGCACCGCGTCTTTGCGATTGCGACGTTCGTTCTGATGTCGGCGTGGCCGTTGTTCTCGATGCGGTTTGACCGCCGCTACCCGTGGATTGTCCGCCCCGTCGCGGCCATCACCGCGACCCTGATTTTCACCGTCGGTTCCATCGCGTTCCTGTCGGTCTGGACAAACCCCGAGCAGCCGATGGTCGGGCTGTGGGAACGCGTCATCGCCGTTGCGCAGGTGCTCTACATGTCCATCGTTATTTTTGTGGCGTGGAGGCACCAGCAACGTGACGCTCGCGCATCGCGAGGAACAACGGGAACGTAAACGCCATCGCGGTGACACCGGAAAGCGCGATGTACAACCAGACGTGCTTCATCCCTATTCGTCGAGCCTCGGCCAGCATGAAGACGACCGAGGCGATGGCGACGACAGACAGGTCTGCCGACAACACCCAGTCCACAGCGGTGCCGAACCAGGCCGCGGCGTAATCCTGACCGGACATGACGGCTATCCCGTTGAACACCATCGCGGTGACGAGTCCGATGCCGGACAACACGAGGAAGATCCAAAAACGAATGTGTGACTCTTTGTTCATGAGTGAAGACTACGCCGAAGCCAGATAGTCGCGCAGGTCGTTCAACACACGCTCGTCAATCGAATGCCCCAGCCCGGGGTAGGCCTTGTCGATGACCGCGGTGTGAGTGTTGAGGAATTCGGAGGTTCGCTCGATGGCCGCCGGGACGATGACGGTGTCGGAGGTTCCGTGCGCCCAGAACACGGTGGGCTTCGTCGCGACGAGTTCGGGGTCTGCGGGTTGAGCCGTCCCCGCGACGAACCCGGCCACAAGCGCCGCCTTTGCGATTCGATCGGGCCGAGTGCGAAGCAACTGGCTCACCATGAATCCGCCCTGCGAGAAACCGATTGCGAAAATCGGGGCCACTGGCACATTCTGGTCCAGCCATCGCCACAGCCCATCGGTTGCAACGGCGGCGTCGTCGGGATCGGGATTGCCCGGAATCGTGATGGGCGCCCACGCGAAACCGCCGGTCGGAAGTGCAATCGGCGCTCGGGGGGAAACCCACGGCGTGGAAAGTCCGAGCCACTCCAGAATCGGCGGCAAGTCCTGTTCGTGCGAACCGTACCCGTGCAGAAGCAACGTGACGGGGTCCGATGGCCGGCGCTCGTCAAAATCGTTTGAGGCAACCCACTCGGTGATGTCGGTGTTCACGGTCTCACGCTACTCGCCCCGCACTCGCCCGTGCCACTCAGTTGCACGGCAATACAATGGGGTGAACCGACGGGAGTGAATCGATGGCGACAGCACTGACCATCGACATTGGTGGCACAAAGTGCGCTGTTGCAATCACGGACGACGACGGTGTGCACGGGCTCGAATCGTGGCCGACGACCGGGTCAACTGAAAACCTCGAGCGCGCGGTTACGTTCTATCAAAAGCACCTCGAATCCGGCGGTACCGCTGCGGTCGCGGTCGGTGTCTCGTTCGGCGGTCCCGTCGATTTTCGGACGGCGACAGTAAAACGATCGGTCCACGTTCCGGGCTGGAGCGGTTTCGATTTCGGGACGTGGTCCCGTCACGCGCTCGACCTTCCCGTCGCGGTCGACAATGACGCCAAGGTAGGCGCGCTCGCCGAATTTCACCACGGTGGTCACGGGTTCGACGACCTCGTCTATGTGACGGTGTCGACAGGCATCGGCGCGGGGGTCATCAGTTCCGGAAACATCGTTCGCGGAGCATCGAACGAAGCCGGCGAGTTGGGGCACACCCGTGTCAGCGACGACCCGAGAGTCTGTTCGTGTGGACGGACGGGGTGTCTCGAGAGACTGTGCAGTGGTTTTTGGATCGAACAGGACCACGGCCGACCCGCGGTTGAACTGTTTGCCGACGACGATTTCCTCGCCGAGTATTCGCGAGTTTTTGCACGAGGGCTGAGCCACGCAATCTTGCTCTACAACCCGTCGGTGATCGTTCTCGGGGGCGGTGTCTCGCGGGTCGGCACTCGCTTGACAAAAAGTTTGGCTGATAGCGTCAGTCGTGAACTCGAGAGCTGGAGCCAAATGACCCCGATCATCACGACGTCGACATTCGACCGCGAAGGCGTTCATCTCGGCGCGAAGGAGCTAACCCGTGACCTATTTTGATTCTTATCGAGATTCGCTGACCTCGGCGTTGGGGTCGATCGACCTCGATGCGGTTTCGGCGCTGCGCCAGTTACTCGACACCGCGCGCGCCGACGGGCGAACGATATTCACGTGTGGCAATGGGGGAAGCGCTTCGACCGCGTCCCACTTTGCCACCGACCTCCTCAAGGGTGCGAGCTACGAACGCGACGCCAAGTTCCGCGTCATCGCACTGACTGACGCCACATCGACCATCTCGGCATATAGCAACGACGTCGGATACGACATCGTCTACGAAGAGCAGCTGCGGAACTTCATTGCACCGGGAGACATTGTGATCGCAATCAGCGGTTCTGGGAATTCCGAAAACGTGATTCGAGCGCTTCGCTTCGCGGGATCGGCAGGCGCACATGCCGTCGCGTTGACCGGTCGAGACGGGGGCACATTGGCAACGGTCGCGACTCTGCACATCAACGTCGCGGAACAACACATGGGCCGCATCGAGGACGCACATCTGGCGATTTGCCACATGCTGGCGTTCTCGTTCATTGACAGCGAAGGTTAGCAACTCTTCTGTGAACCGAGCACCGCAGGCTTTGTGCCCGTTCTACAAACCGAGCAGCGCACCGGCGAGGGCGACGAAGATTCCCACAAAGATAGTCGGAGTCACGAACTTTGCGACGTTCAACCACGGGGCAAATCGAATGATGGTGAGCGACGTGTGGCTGGGCTTCGCGATTGCCGCGAGGTCGCGCGCAACAGCCTGGGCTTCGTGTGCCGCCGCGAACTCAACGAGTGCTCCAAGAATCCCCGACGCCAACAAAATTCCGAGAGTGGCCAAGACGGCAAACGTTCCTGCGTCGCGAATGGCAGGCACGAGCCCAACGCTGGTTATCAGCAGGAACGTGGGCGCCAATTGAGCGACCACGAGATGGGTCCGAGCCCGATTCCACAGGTCGAGGAGTTCTTTTTCCGTCACGGCGCAATTCTGCCATGCATAGACTGAATTGATAATCATGCCAACAGTCGACGCCGAATCCACGCCCCCAGCCGGGGCGATTCGCGGACTCGCGCGGATTCTGCCCTTCGCTGGTCGAGACGTTTATGGGCTGATCGCTGGAATGGTCATTTCGCTCATTTCCAGCGCGTTGGCGCTGGGGATACCGATCGCCCTCGAGGCTCTCGTCGACGGCCCTCTGAGGGGGGATGACCCGACGCTCGTGTGGCCGGCGGTTGGTCTCATCGCACTTCTCGGACTTTTCGAGGCGCTTTTCATCTACCTTCGACGGGTCGCGGTTCTCACTCCGGGAACCCGAATCGATTCACGAATTCGAAACGCGATTTACGACCACCTGCAAAACTTGCCCGTCGCGTTCCATGACAAATGGCAGAGTGGCCAGTTGTTGTCGCGCGCCCACACCGACGTCGGCCTCATGCGACGCTGGCTGTCTTACGGTGCGGTGATGCTGGTGGGGAACTCGATTGCCATCGTGCTCGGCATCGCAATCCTCTTCACGTGGAGTCCGATCCTCGCGATTCTCTTTCTGATTTGCTCGATTCCGATGTTCGTGTTTGGGTCTCGTTTTCGGAATCGATTCACGGGATTGTCGAGAGCCGCCCAGGACCAGTGGGGCGACGTCGCGACGTCGGTCGAGGAATCGGTTCACGGGATTCGCGTGTTGCGTTCGTTCGGTCGCGGTAATGACTCGCTGTCGAGGTTCGCGGAACGCGCAACGCACGGGCGAAACCTCGAGGTCGCCAAAGGCAATGCTCGGGCGACGCTCGGTTTTTGGCTGGAGTGGATTCCCGATTTTGCGTTGGCGGCCTGCTTGCTCGTCGGCGTGTGGCTCGCGAGCGAGGGCGACCTGACCACCGGGCAGCTCTTTGCCTTCTTTGCCACCGCCGCCGTTCTTGCCGGACCAATCGAATCGGTCGGATACTTGTTGGCCCTGACGCTTGAAGCGCAGAGCGGTCTCGACCGAATCTTCGACATCTTTGACCGCACGAACACCATCACCAGTCCGGCTGCGCCCATCGTTCCGAAAGGGTCTGCTGGCTCGTTGGTATTCGAGGATGTCCACTATCGACACGAGGGCGGTGATGGCGATGTGCGGGACGTGCTCAACGGCGTATCCCTCGAGATTCTGCCCGGCGAAACGATGGCAGTGGTCGGAGCAACGGGCAGCGGCAAAACGGTCCTGACGGCGTTGCCGGCCCGACTGTACGACGTCACCGCTGGCCGAATTTTGTTGGACGGAGTCGACGTTCGTGATCTGAGTCTGGACACCCTGCGAACACGGATCGCAATGGCGTTCGAAGACGCGACGCTGTTCTCGGACACCGTTCGCAACAATGTGTTGCTGGGCCGACACGACCTCGTGGGCGCCCCCGCGTCCGAGTCCGACGCGGTGTTGGCGCAGGCGTTGTCGATCGCAGAAGCCGAGTTTGTCTACGACCTGCCGGACGGCGTGGACACCATCATCGGCGAACAGGGATTGAGCCTCTCGGGTGGTCAGAGGCAGCGACTCGCCCTCGCGCGTGCGATTGCCGCCGCACCCGCGGTATTGGTGCTCGACGACCCGTTGTCGGCCCTCGATGTCGAAACGGAAGCGCGGGTCGAAGCCGCCCTGCGAAAGGTGCTTTCGACGACGACGGCGCTCGTGGTCGCCCATCGACCGTCGACCGTCATGCTCGCCGATCGGGTCGCCCTCTTGGACAACGGGCGCATCGCGGCTGTCGGGACCCACTCGGAACTGTTGGCGACGTCCGCGACGTATCGCCATCTCATTTCGTCACTGTCGGACGAGCCCATCGACGTCGATGACGAGGGGGGTGCATCGTGAGCACGACCGGCGTTTCGGGTGAGGACCGCCAGGATTTCACCACGCGGGAGAACAAGGCGATACGCGTTCGATCCATCGCGCTCTTGCGGGTGCTGGTGCGGCCTCATCGCGTGCGGTTCGGGTGGACCGCCATCATGATTGTTGCCAGCACAGCCGCCCAGGTCGCGGGTCCTCTGTTGATTGCGTGGGGAATCGACATCGGATTGCCCGCGGCGGTCGACGACGGCAACTTCGCGCCGATTCTTACCATCGTGGTGGCGTTCCTAGCCACCGGAATCAGTGCAGCGGGATTTCTTGCGGCGTATACGCGCTGGTCGATCGCAATCAGTCAGGACATTCTCGGTGAACTGCGTCGACGAATCTTTGCGCACACCCAGAGGCTCAGCCTCGAGTTCCACGAGCGGTACACGTCAGGGCGCATCATCGCCCGTCAAACGAGCGACATCGACACTCTCGGTGAACTGCTAAGCGGTGGCTTGAGCAACCTCGTCGCTGGGCTGCTGTTCCTCGTGTTCACCGCCGTCGCGCTCGTGTCAATCGACCCGCCGAGCGGGGTTGCGCTTGCTGTCGCGTTGATTCCCATCGTCGCCGTCACGTGGTGGTTCTCGAATGCGTCTCGCCGGGAATTCCGAGCGTCGCGTATTTATTCCACGCGGCTCATCATTCAGTTTGTCGAGAGCATGGCCGGAATTCGAGCCGTCAAGTCGTTCCGACGGGAACCCGTCGACCGCGCAGCATATGCCGCCAAGGTCGAGGATTATCGCGAGGCGACCCGGCGCACAATCCATGTTTTCGGGATCTACGACCCGGCACTTAAAGTAATCGGGACGCTCACGGTAGCCGCGGTCCTGTTGTTCGGGTCCTTCCGTGTGATTGACGGAACGCTCGAGGTCGGAGCACTTCTTGCGGTCGTTTTATACACACGACGATTCTTCGGTCCCATCGAAGACCTCGCCATGTTTTATAACTCGTTCCAATCCGCGTCCTCCGCGCTGGAAAAGATTTCGGGTTTTCTCGAAGAACGACCCTCGGTGGTCGAGCCAGCGAACCCAGCGCCTTTCGAGGCCAGCCGAGGGGACATCGTGGCGACCGACGTGTCGTTCGCCTATTCCGCGGGAAACCCGGTTTTGCCGAAGTTCTCGTTGTCGATTGCCGGGGGACAAACGGTTGCGCTGGTCGGAGCGACGGGAGCGGGCAAATCGACACTCGCCAAGCTCATCGCTCGTTTCTACGATCCGACCGATGGGGTGATCACGCTCGATGGGCGCGACCTTTCATCCATCGGCGATGTCGATTTCCGACGAGCCGTCACTCTCGTCACCCAAGAGGCCTATCTGTTCTCGGGAAGCATCGCCGACAACATTCGACTGGGCAAGACCGACGCAACCGACGACGAGGTGACGGCGGCGGCACGGGCCGTTGGTGCGCACGATTTCATCACGGCGCTTCCCGACGGTTACGACACGGACGTCAACAAGCGAGGCAGTCGAATCTCGGCGGGACAACGACAATTGGTGTCGTTCTGTCGAGCGTTTATCGCCAATCCTCGGGTCTTGATTCTCGACGAGGCAACCGCGTCACTCGACATCCCCAGCGAGCGTCTGATTCAGAGCGCGCTTCAGAAACTTTTGAAGGACCGAACTGCGATCATCATCGCCCATCGACTGTCAACCGTCGCCATCGCGGATCGAGTTCTGGTCATTGACGGCGGCCGGATCGTGGAGGACGGTCCGACGGCCGAGCTGCTCAAAGGCTCCGGTCGCTTTGCAACTCTGCACCGTGCGTGGCGCGACTCACTCGCGTGATTTCTCCTCTGTTCGCATGGCGCTGTTCGCAGTAGGCTTGCCTGAACCATCCCCCGATTCAATGAACGGTGACCAAACATGACAACTGTTTTTCGCGCAGACGACCTCAATTCAAACGACTACACCGAAACCCTCCTCGCCCCTCCGATGGCGACCCCCATTAGTGGCGACATCGTGGTCCGTGACAAGTCTTATCTTGCGGACAGTGACCACGGCGTGTGGTCGGGATCCTGGGAATCCGAGCCCGGAACGTCGCGTTGGGAATTCACCGACACGGGTGAGGTCATCACCGTAGTTTCTGGTCGCATGACGGTGGAAGAGGATGGCGGCGAGCCCGTCACGCTCACCGCTGGTGACACCGCCTATTTCCCGATTGGCTGGAAAGGCGTGTGGACGGTCCACGAGAAGCTACGCAAGGTCTACGTCGTCTATTCTGCGTAACGCCGATCGGGCGATGTTATTCTGCGGGGAGTGAATATTAACCCTCCGCAGACTCTGGGCCGTGGCGCGCTCGTCGCTGCGACTCTGATTGCCTTAGCGGCTCCCGCACTCTTCGTCACTCGTGGAATACCCGTGTTCATGGGAATCGGGTACGCGGCTCTCGTCGTCGGACTGGGCATCGCATTCACGAGCAATCGTGCTCTTGGACGAGACCTGTCTCTCATTGCGGTGCCCCTTGTTGCCATCAGCTTCATCTCGATTGAGGCGAACCTCGAGTGGGGCAACATCGCACTGATGGGTTCCGTTCTCACGCTGTGTGTGGTTTTTCCCTATGTGATGAGCCGATGGGTTTTTCGTGACCACGTCGTGCGGTTCCCGGGGCGACCGGGCGAACCGTGGTCGCGGGGGGAGTGGGCGTGGCTGGGTGCTGTTCTCGTGCTCGGTTACCTCATCCTGCCGGTGTATTTCATCACCTCGGGGAGTTACCAAAACTGGCCGGCCGTCGAAACGCCCAGCGAAATCGCACGCCTGTTCGTGGGGGTGGGATTCGTGGGCATCTGGGACGAGCTCTTCTTCATCTGCATCGTGTTTGCCCTATTGCGCCGACACTTCCCGTTCTGGACCGCGAATGTGTTGCAGGCGATCGTGTTCGTCTCATTTCTGTGGGAACTGGGATATCGATCGTGGGGCCCAGCCCTCACGCTGCCCTTCGCCTTGATTCAGGGCTGGATTTTCGAGAAGAGCCGGTCGGTGTGGTACATCATCACTGTGCATCTGCTTTTTGACGTCGTTGTTTTTCTCGTGCTCGTCTATGCGCACCATCCAACGTGGCTGCCGATCTTCTTCGTAGCGCCTCCGGGGCCATGATTATCGCGAACCGTTAGTCTGCCGACCGTGAACAACAAATCGCCTCGAGGGACCCGACTTCGTTCGTACCTCGCAGCGACGCATTTCCCGCAAGCACTCGCGATGGTCCTGCTCATGACCGTATCGACCGCGCTCTGCGGTGGTTCGTGGTCAAGCGTCGCTCTCGTGTTTCTCGCCAGCGCGGCCGGTCAGGCCACGGTCGGGTGGACGAACGACCTGCACGATGCGGCGGCGGATCGCGCGGCGGGGCGCTCTACTAAACCAACTGTTCGAGGCGAGCTGCGACCCGAAGACCTTCGCCTGCCAATCCTGCTCAGCGCGACGCTGACAATTCCGCTGTCATTTTTCGCCGCAGGGTGGGTCGGTGGTGCCGCGCACATCGCGGCCGTCGCGAGCGCACTGGTTTACAACTTTTTCCTCGCTCGAACGGTCTGGTCATGGGTTCCGTATGCGGTGTCGTTTGCTCTAATGCCGGTGTTCATCGCGCAGGCGAGTTCGCCGACGCTGTGGCCACTATTTCCCATCGTCCTTCTCAGTGTGCTCGTGGGTGTAACGGCGCATGTTCTCAACGCGATTCCCGACATTGACATCGACCGCGAAACGGGTTGGGGTGGGCTCGCCGTTTCGCTTGGCAAACGCCGTTCTGTGATTCTGGCGGCAGTACTCGTGACAGTCGGTGTCGTATGCCTCGGAGTCGTCATCAACGACCTGTTGCTGGGCTAGTTCCAGAGAACGGGTAGGGACTACGCTCCTCGGAATAGATACCCGGAAACCGTGGCGGGCGCGTCGGGGTCGAGCCTCAGGTGTGGAAGTCGACGAGCGGTCTCCTCCACCATGATTTCGCCCAAGCCCTTCGCGAGCTGGTGCCCCGAGCAGTGATGCACGCCGTATCCGAAGGTGGCGTTCACCGTTTGCGTGCGGTGCATGTCGAAGCGGTGCGCATCGGTGAACTTTGCGGGATCGCGGTTCGCGGCGGCTACGACGAGCGAAAGTGGCGCACCAGCGGGTACCGTGACCCCGGCGTAGGTGAAATCCGCGAGCGGATGGGCCGCGACGACACCAATCGGGGCGATCCAGCGAAAGCTCTCGCGAAGCGCGGCCGGAGCAAATTCGGTCGGTGACGCCTGCAACTCGCGCAGTTGATTGGGCTCATTGAGGAGCCCCCAGAATGTGGTCGCGACGGAGTGGCCCGGTTCCTGAAAAGCGCCCAAAATGATGACGCGAATCGACGGCATGACGTCGTCGAAGGTGCGCGGTCCTTCCCCGTCCGGTAAACCCACGTGAAGCATGTGCGACAAAAGGGTGTCGTCTGGCGTCGCGCGAAGACGGGTGATTTTGTCACCCATGTATGAATCGATTTCGCCAATAGTCGCGTCCGCTCTGATACTTGCTTCGTTCGCGCCCTCTTTGTTTGACAGCCCGCCGCTGAGGGCCTCGAACCAGCGAACCAAAGTCTCGTCGTCCAGGTCGTCGAATCCGAGTCGGTTGCCAACAACTCGAACGCTGATTTTGTTGAACAGATCAACGGCTAGGTCACCGCGTCCCTGTGGGGCGATCGCGTCGATGTAGCGGATGACGGTGTCACGCCCGCCGTCGTCGAGAAACCGAGCGACGGGACCGGCCTTGAGCGACTGGTCGATACCCTCGCGGAGGCCCTTATGTTTCTCACCGGACATCGTGAGAACGCTGTCACCACCGAAAAACTCTTGATCGACGGGATGACCCGGCGCGAGTTGCACCGAGTCTTTCAGCGCACCGATTGCACGACAGTCATCCCACGACGTCACCAACCATTCATCAATCTGAGGCACATAAACGATTGGCGCTATCTTTCGGAGATCGTCGTAGATCGGGTAGGGATCGGCGTTGAGTTGATCCACCGTGATCGCCGATGTGTCAATCATTGAACATCCTCTCAATAAGTGATGTCCAGTATTTTACGCGTGAGGCATTGACGAGAACAGTTCCCCGTCCGGCGACGAACCTAATCCCCAGACGTTTCACTTCGATCGAAAACTATTTCACCGTTGATGATTGTTTGTTCAACGACTACCTGATGAATCTCGTAGTTGGAAACCTCAAAGGGATTTCGGTCCACAACGATGATGTCCGCGAGCATTCCGACCGCGATACGGCCAACTCGATCTGCCATGCCTTCTTGACGAGCGGCGTTGATGGTGAAAATTTCAATCGCTTCCTCGATCGTTACTGCTTGGGACGGCCCGAAAGTCTCCGCGCTCCCACCCGGTTTTTCGCGGGTGATCATCGTTTCGATTCCAATCCATGGATTAACCGAGGGAACGACCGACCAGTCTGAACCAGCGACCACAAGCACGCCGGCATCAAGCATCTCGCGAATCGGCCAAACTCGCTCGATGACCGTTTCGCCGACAGCCGCCGCAATGTCCGAGCAAATTGGTGCTGGCGACCAAAGGTATGGGGAAACCTCGAGCGTTGCACCGAGTTGTGCGGCCCGACGGATGTCCTCGGGTGCCACGAACGTGCAGTGTCCGACGTTGTGCATTTGAGGGCCTTTGCCATTGACGGACTGCGCGTAGTCGATCGCATCGAGAGCGGCACGAACGGCGGCGTCTCCGGCGGCGTGAAACTTGACGGTCAGCCCTTCACTGTCAAATTTGGCCACTGCCTCGTTCAGAGTTTTCGTTGGGATTCGAAGCATCCCGTATCGGCTGGCGTCGTCGTCTCGCCCTTCGATGGTGTCCGCATAAGGCTGGAGCATTGCTGCCGTATGCCCATCCGTCGGGACACCGTCGAGGAAAACTTTAACCCCGTCGGTTCGAACTCGCTCGCTGCTGAACTTGTTTCTCGTGGCGATAACTTCTAACGCTTCCGAATCTTCGGCGTCCCACGTAACCGAAATTCGGGTGCGTTGCTTGATCTCATCTCGCTTCACGAGAGCGTGATATGCGGCCATTTCCTGGGCGGCACCAGCGGTGAATCCAAGGGCGGCCTCGGTGAATGACGTGATTCCGAAAGAGAGCATCTGTTGTAACGACCATTGGATTGCTTCTTCGATTTCTTGTTGATTCGGTGTCGGGGTACAGCCCGAAATGAAATATGCGGCAGCCTCCCGTTGAACTCCCGTTGGTACCCCATTGCTGTCCCGTTCAAAAATTCCGTCTCCCGGGTCAGGCGTATCGGCGGTTATCCCGGCAATTTCGAGGGCAAGCGAATTCGCCCAAGAACTGTGGGCGCTGGTGTCCTCCAATTGAACTGGGTTCAGCGGGGCGACTTTGTCAAGCATGTAACGGTCAGGAACGCCACCAAGCGCAAATGCATCCCACTGTCCACCGAGAATCCACTCGCCCGGCTTGGAGTTTCGAGCCGCCTCCTCGATGATTGCCAGCACCTCGTCGAGAGTGGCCCCTTGAGGAATCTTGCATCGCCGTTCACGTGTGCCCGCGTAAACAGGATGCACATGTGTGTCGTGTAACCCCGGAAGCACAACGTGATTGTTGAGGTCGATGTGTTCTGGGGAACCAGCCGGGAAGACCGCAAGGATCTCCTCGTCAGTTCCGACATGAGTGATAACACCATCCTGCACAACAATCGAATCCACCCACCCGTCGTCCGTTTTGATTCGTCCTGAGTGCATGACCAAAAGGGATGGTTTCTTGTTCATTTCTTCTCCGATTGTTGAACATTGGATTTCTGGAGGTTAAAGAGACGCGCGCCGTTTTCGAAGAAAAACCTCTCGCTGGCATCTTTCGGCAGGTCCAGCTTTCCGATCGCGTCGATTTGCTGTGTGTGCGGGCAATAAGGAAATCCCGAACCATAAATCATGCGGTCGGTCAGGAAAGTACGCATCGCAAGGACAAGGTCGGTTTCTCCCGGCAAGCCGGGGAAGTAGACGTCGGGAAGTAGATAGATGTTCGGGCAACGAAACGCGACTTCGAGTATTGATTGGATTTTGGGCCATCCGGAATGTACGACAACAATTCGTAGCGTGGGGAACAGTTTGGCAATCCGCTCTAGCCGAACGGGGTCGCCCCACTCGACGTTTTCGCCGTATTCGCCGCCCATCATCACTAAGACCGGCACACCAGTGGATTGGATCTCCTCATAGAGTCCAAAAAGAGAAGGGTCGTCCAACTGCAACGAGGGCGAGAAAAGATACGGCTCCACAATGATCCCGCTCGCGCCCAGACTCACAAGTGTGGCAACGTCAAACGCAGGATCCGGAAAATTGAGTGCGCCGTACCAAATCGAGTTGCTCGTGAACTCGTCGCTCAAGTTTTTGACATCGAGGTTTGGCATTCCTCCCCAGATGGTGTTGTCAACTCGTGCCGGAAAGCCCACGTGAGTGATGTGATTGTCGCGCAACTCTGACTCGAACTCGTCCATCGAGGCGTTCACGATTGCCGGAGATGGAGCCCAACCGCGCTGCCGGAGACTTGCGAGGGTCTGGGCTGGGTTATTCCACGTGCCGGTGTTGCGATACGCCGTCGCCGGGGGGATCGCTCGAGCATCGAAAATCGCGGTGACCATGTCGTTCATCGCCGATTGACGAAGCCGGCGTCGACAGGGAGCGTGACGCCCGTCACGTATCGCGCTTCATCCGACAACAGCCACAAAATCGCGTTGGACACGTCGATCGGCTCGATCACCGCGACGGGAAGTGCATTGGGTTGCTCGCGAGAGAGTATGGGGTCTTTAGAAACGAACTCTGCAATCGATGCGTCCGTGGTCATCCTCGTCGCGACGCCCGTCGGGTGCACCGAATTGACTCGAATCCAGTCTTCGGCGAGGTTGTTGGCATAGGTCCGCATGAGACCTACGGTCCCATGCTTGGATGCCGAATATCCCAGTCCGCCGGCGCTTGCCCCACCAATTCCCGTCAAACCAGCCGTTGAGCTCACAATCACGATTGAGCCGCCCTGACCGGATTCTTTGAAAGCTGGCAGCGATGCCTGGATCGTGTTAAACACTCCGGTCAGGTTGACATCGATGACGTCATCCCATGCTCGTGATTCGCCGTGAACCATTGGAGCAATTCCCGCGTTTGCGACCACGCCGTGAAGTGGCCCAAAAATGTCTATTCCATCCCGGAGGGCAACCTCGATGGATTCTTGGTCGCGAACATCGGCCTCGCGACCGATGATTTTCCCGCCCCGTGATTCGACGTCATCGACAAGCGCTTTCAATTCTTCGGGTGTTGACAGGGAATAGGGGACCGAATCAATCTGCTTGCAGATATCCACTGCAATCACTTGAGCGCCTTCGTCAGCGAGGCGCACGCAGTGGGAACGCCCCAATCCGCCCGCCGCGCCGGTGACGAGAACCGTCTTGCCTTCAAGTCGACGCATTTTTTACCGCCTGAGAATTGGTGGGCTGGCCACATCAATGAGGAGATGTGACCAGCCCACGAGTGTTGTTACTTACCGCCTAGCAGCGCAGCCCAGGGGCTGTTTGTCCACGTAAAGGTGGTGGGGGATCCGGTGATTCCGTCGCCCTCCCACACCGTGATACGTGGTGCTGCAATGGTGATGTACGGCATATCTTTCATGAAGATTTCCTGTACCTTCACGACGTTTGCCGCTCGAACTGCTGTATCCAAGGACACTCGAGCCTCGCCGATCAATGCGTCAACTTCTGGGTTCGAATACCCGTTGAAGTTATTCACCTGACCTGTACCTACCGTCTCAAAGTAGTTCTGGAGCGGGTCCCGAACGGTTGGAGCATAGATTGTGAAGAAGAGATCGATTCCTTCACGCGCGGCTGGGTCGAAGAACACGCCAGCGTATTCAGATGCCTCCATGGGGAGAATCTCAATCGTGATTCCGGCGTTTTCAGCGTCCGTTTGGATCGCTTTTGCGGTCGTGGTAGCAAGCGAGTCACCTGCCGGAAGAGCGAGGACCAACGGAGTCCCGTCGTATCCAGCTTGGGTGGCAAGTTCCGCCGCAGTGCCCGGAGCGCTGGCCGCCTTTGCCGCCTCGTTCCCTGCGGTGAAGGCATCCTTCTCGTAGGAAATCGAACCGGGTGTCGTCAACGTGTAGAGAGGAACAGCTGCGCCGTTGTAAACCTTGCCCGCAATTGCGTCACGGTCGATCAACGCCGAAATCGCCTGGCGCATTGCAGGATCCGCAAGTGGACCCTCCGTCAGGTTGGCAACGATCAACGCGTACATCTGCATTGCTGACTCGGTCGAACCCACGTACATTTGACCAATTCCAGACTTCTGGACGGGCACGACAATCGATGGCGGGATGTTCCAACCGCCCGTGATCTCGCCGGCCTGGAATGAATTCGAAAGCGCCGTAGGGTCCTGTGGCCAGGTGAAAACGACCTCGTTCACCAGAGGTTCGAAATCGGGCCCCCAGTAGTTGTCGTTCTTGACGATGGTGAGCGAACTTGCAGGGTCCCATTCGCCAAGCGTGTAGGGGCCACTGCACATGATTCCGCCCTCAGGGCTTCCCCATGCCTCGCCTGCCTGCTCTGCTTGCGCTTTCTGATAAACCTTCCCCGAAACACCCGACATAAGGGCGTTGAAGTTCAAATCGGGTTGATTGAGCGTGATGGTAACTGTGCTCTCGCTCGTCGCGACCATTGATTCGATGAGCGCTGCCACGTGGAAGTTCGCCCCACCAAATGGTGCGGATGTGTTTGCGCCGATTGAGAAAATGATGTCCTCAGTGGTGACGGGAGTTCCGTCCCAGAACGTCGCACCATCGCGAAGCGTGTAGGTGTAGGTCATATAGTCGTCGCTGACCGTGAAATCTGTGAGCCCGGGAACGATGGAGAAATCTGGCTCGACCCTGACGATCGATTCACAGAGGTTTGCGTTGACCATGAGTTCGGGGTAGTCAACCCACGTTGCGGACACTAAGCCCAGGACGGGGCGATAGAAGGTGTACCACGAAACGCTATCCACCTGAGTGGTCGGTTGTCCTGTGCGGAAGTCGGTATTACCGTCTTCAGCGACGACGGCAGTCCCCGCCCCAGCGCTACATCCGGTCAGCACCAACGCGCCCACTAAAAGGGCGGCACCCCATTTTGCTCTTTTCATTGCTACTCCAATCGCAACAAATACGAATATCTTTCGTATGCTAATGACTATCTTGTTATATGCTAGCGTTTTGTCAAGTAATTGCCAGAAAGTTTTTCGCTCAGAGTGGAGGGGAATATTGCTCGCATTCATCGCGAGTCGATTCGCACTCCTTTTCGGAATGATGCTCGTTGGTAGTTTTCTCATCTTTTCCCTCATTTATCTCGCCCCCGGCGATCCGCTCGCGGCCCTTACGGGCAACAAGTTCGTGAGCGAGGAACGCGTCGCTCAGTTGACCGCGATGTACCATCTCGATGAGCCCTTCCTCAATCGCTATGTGCTGTGGGTGCAGGATGTGTTCCTCGGTGACCTCGGCGACTCTATTGTTTTCCAATCAAGCGTGAATTCGTTATTGATGAAAGCGCTGCCAATAACTATCGCCCTGGTCATTCTTTCCGAACTCTTCATCATTGTTTTCGGATTTGCCGCTGCCATCATTTCCGCCCGCTTTCGAGGAGTACCCGATGCGGTGATTTCCATCGCATCGTCTCTCGCGGTCTCGATTCCCGCCTTCGTTGTCGCTGTCGTTTTGGCAATTGTCTTCGGAAGAGTCCTCGGCTGGTTCCCAGCGATTGGGCCGGGCGATGAGGGCCTCGATCGGCTTTACCACCTCTTGCTACCCGCCCTGTCAATATCAATCGGTGGATCAGCATTGATCGCCCGAATCGGACGGTCCGCCTTCGTTGAAGAACTTGATTCGCCACATGTCACGACAGAGGTTGCACGCGGGATAGCCTCGTCCCGAGTGTTTAGGCGACACGTTGTGCGAAACGGGCTACCGCCGATTATTGCGGTCGTCGCGATACAGATTCCGGGGCTCATCGCCGGCGCTGTCATTGCCGAACAGGTCTTCAATCTTGGAGGGGTGGGCACGCTGTTGCTCGCCGGTGTCAACGGCCGCGATTTTGCTCTCGTCCAGGCAATTGGTCTGATCGTCCTCGCGACGACAGTCACCTTCGGGATTGTCGCAGATATCGTTTACGGTTGGCTCGATCCGGCAGCGAAAGTAGGTCGAGGATGACGACGAAATCGAGAAAAGTCCGACTCAGTGGACTCGGTCGAGCCGCCGTTGGGACGATCGTGTTCTTCATCCTTTTTGCAACAGTAGGCCCGCTCGGCATGCCCCATGCCCCGATTGGCGGGAGTATCCTCGACCAGCTCGAACCCCCATCGTTCGAGCACCTCCTCGGCACAGATATTGATGGAAACGACATCCTGTCGCGACTTATTCACGGGTCTGTTCCCAGTTTGCTCGGGGCCCTTCTCGTCGTTATGCTCTCGCTGTTGATTGGCGTTCCTCTTGCCCTCATGTCGGCGTGGAAGGGTGGGTTCGTCGATCAGGTAATCGGCCGAACTCTTGATCTGATTTTTGCATTCCCCACGGTTTTGCTCGCCGGATTCATCATTCTCGTATTCGGCAAGGGTTTGTCATCGGCAATCATCGCCGTTGCGATTGCCTATATTCCGTTCACGGCGCGCATCACGCGCGCCGCGGCGCTCCGAGAACGCAACAGAACCTACATTGTCGCCTGTGAGATTCAGGGGCTCTCGACTTTCCGGATTTTTACGCGACACCTGTTGCCGAACATGTCTCGTTTCCTAGCGTCACAAGCAACAATCGCGTTCGGTTTTGCTTTGGTTGACTTGGCGGCACTCTCGTTCATCGGTATCGGAATCTTGCCGCCAAACCCCGATTGGGGTGCCATGGTGGGCGACACCACGAGTTTGGTTCAAGGAAGTTACACGGGCATCATTGCGGCGGCAGTTTGTATGCTCGCGGTTGTCTCGGCGTTCACAATTCTTGGAAATCAATTGTCAGAAAAGACGTCGAAGCAATGAGCGCCCTACTGGACATGAGGGACCTCAGTTTGTTTATTGAGGGAGAGACCCCAACCTGCATCCTGAACGGCGTTTCGCTCTCTGTCGATCGAGGGGATTCCATCGCGCTCGTTGGCGAGTCAGGTTCCGGTAAATCGATGACCCTGAAGTCGATTCTGCGGCTTTTCCCCCGCGAAAGTTACACCACGGGCGATGTCATCTTTGATGGAGAATCAATTCTGGCGTTGGACTCTGCTCAGTTAATCGAGCACAGATCACGCCGAGTCGCGATGGTTTTTCAGGACCCACGTTCGTCAATTAATCCGGTTCGCACCATTGGAGATTTCCTTGTCGAAGGACTCAGAAATAGCAAAGAACTCAACCGCAGCGATGCCGCGAATGAGGCGAAGCGATTACTCGACCTCGTCGGCATCACGCATGCAGATGAGCGGCTCGGTCAATTCCCACATGAATTGTCGGGAGGCATGCTCCAGCGCGTAATGATCGCAGGTGCCGTTGGCTCTGGCGCCGAATTGTTGTTGGCGGACGAACCGACAACAGCGCTTGATGTCACAATCCAAGCGGAAATCATGCACTTGTTGTCTGATCTGAAAAAGCAACTGGGGCTCGCCGTCATTTTTGTCACGCACGACATCGATTTGGCTCTTGCGACATCATCACGAATTGAAGTGATGTATGCCGGACAAATCGTCGAGTCTCGGTCATCGCAGCAAATCCAATCAAACCCCCTTCATCCCTATACGGCCGGGCTTATTGGCTCGAGGCCCAGCGTGAACCGGAGGGTCGAAGAGCTGACGGTTGTCCCCGGCCAGCCAGCGACCGCGCAGGAATCTCTCTCGAAATGTGGATTCGCTAGTCGGTGCACCTTTGCGCAGGCGCAGTGTGAAGCAGCAAGCCCGCAACTGCAGTCGATCGATGGCGGACTCGTTCGGTGCGTCAGAGTTGCGGAAATTCGAGAAGAACTGTCCTTACTCGTCCGACCGCAGGAGCAAGAACTCGCGCACAACACGAGCGACCACCATATTGTCAGCGTCAAAGGACTGAAGAAGACCTTTTCAATTCGGAAGTCACAATCGGTTGTGAAGGCCGTCGATGACGTTTCGTTCACGATTGGTAAAGGGGAGTGCCTCGGTATCGTCGGCGAATCAGGTTCGGGGAAATCGACCGTGGCAAAGCTTCTGTTGGGGATCGAAACGCCCGATGCCGGAGAGATTACGGTTTGCGGTGAGCCGCGGCAACGAAAAGCCAGAAACTGGAAGCAACGCAAACAATGGGGATCGCAACTCCAGATTGTTTTTCAAGATCCGTATTCCTCGCTGGATCCTCGACAAACGCCTTTTGACGCCATCTCTGAAGTAATCAGACTTCACTTTCCCACGATGTCAAAAGAGGCCTTAGTTGAACGGGTCACTGAGCTGTTGATGAGCGTTGGAATTCATGGGCAGCTACAGCACTCGCTTCCTGCAGAGTTGTCCGGTGGGCAACAGCAACGGGTCGCGATCGCCAAAGCTCTCGCTCCCGAACCGGAAGTCATCGTCCTGGACGAGGCGGTTTCGGGCCTTGATGTCTCGATTCAAGCTCAAGTTCTTAATCTGCTCAGCGAGCTACAGACAACCACGGGTGTCTCATTTCTTTTCATATCTCACGACCTCGCCGTGATTCGACAGTTGTGTCATCGGGTGATCGTCATGCACCACGGAAAAATCGTTGAGCAGGGGATAACAAGTGAAGTGCTTGCAAGACCCGTTGAGGACTATACAAAAAAGTTGATTGACTCTGTGCCGCGTGCTGGTTGGGATTTCGACGATGGCGGTTCGTGAATCGCACCGTCCTCGCTAGCTAGCCAGACCGGTTTGGGTTGAATTGATTTCAGCGTTGATGCCCGCAACCGAAGACAGGTCGCAGTTCAGAGCCAAGGCCGCATAGCTCAGCATGCGAAGACGGATCCCCTCTGAATCCTGCTCGGTTCCGACCGTCAAATAGATTCCCGAACCGTCTTCTATCGCGAGCAAGTTTTTTCCAATTGACTCGATGTCCTCGAGAGGGGAAAAGTACCCCGATTGGATTCCTTCTCTCATCACGCTGACGTAAAGTTCGAGCTGCTTTGCGATCAGACCATTGATCATGGGAAGGAGTTCCGGGTTTGCGCGAAAAACTCCGATGGACTCGTACATGATGATGTATTCCGGCGGTAAAGCGTCGGGTATACCCATCCGAATGAGTGTGACAAGTTTGGCCCGAGGATCGTCGAGTTTGTCAACTGCGGATCGTCGCCTCGTGTACATCAGACTGAATCCCTTTTCGGCAACGCCCAGAATGACACCATTCACACCGGAAAAGTGATAGTGAATTGACGCTCTTGACACGCCCGCTGCATCCGCCAGTTCTTGGATACCAACCGACCAGAGACCCTGTTCACTAAACAGTGGGATCGCTGATTCGATGATGTGGTTTCGTTTCCACGGTTCCTTTGGCCTGCCCGGTTTTGACACCAAGTTTCCCCTTTGATCAGGCTTTCAACGTTGTGACACGGAAAGGTTTAGATGTGCGCTTGTTAACGATACTTCAACGTATCTGTCTCCCGCTGAGCGGAATGCCGGCGCACAACCGTCAGATCAGGGTGACGACAGCGGACGTTCGGCGCAGAGCGCTTCGGTGATTCCGTCCCAAAGTTCGAGCGTGTTGGCGGTTAGCGCGGCGGGCGCCAAGTCGGGGTAGGACGAAAACCCGGTGATGGTGATGTCGCGGGTTCGGTCGGAGTAAAAGAACTGCCCGTAAATCCCCAGCATCGCGGAAATCCCCTGGTCAGCATCCAACACCCAGAGCTGGTTGTGGTACTGGGCCTTGGGGAAAGCGGCGGCGTAGTCGCTTGCGCGGAACGCAGCTCGACGTTCATCGGAATGTCGGAGGGTTTCCACCACCCATTCGCTTGGGATCACTTGTTCGCCCAATATGTTCTTGCCGCCACTATGGATCAGGTACCCCCACCGGAAAAAATCTCGCAACGTGAGGTTGAGGTGGCCCTCGACAATTGGAAGCCCGCGCTGGTCTGCGTTGAGGATTGCCTCAAATTCTGGCCCTGTCTTCTGGAAAAGGTTCGACTCGTATAGTTCAACGGCGGGGCGACCATAAAGTCGTTCAAGGATTACTGGGAACAAGTTTGTGTTGTAGGACGCGTAGTTGAATTTTGAACCGGGGGGACAGTCGGTTTCGTTGAGTCGAGTTGTGGCGAAATCAAAGGCGCCGTCAATCGAGGACCCTTTGGGTCCCCAGTAACCGACGGCATCAGCGTAGTCGTAATACATCGACGCGGGATCCTCGTAATGCTCTTCGCTCGCGACACCCGTTGCCATGTCGAGTAGGTGTTGAACAGTAACCGCGTTCCACGCCTGGAGCGGGGACAGCTCGGTCACGATGTCTCGAACCAGAGTGTCGGTGCTGAGCCTTTCTTCGTGGATGGCTATTCCGATTTGCATTGTGGTGAGGGTTTTCGTGCACGAATGGCACAGGTGTCGGTCGCTTTCGACGAGGCCGTTGAAATACTCTTCGTACACAACGTGACCCTGGTGCGAGATGAGAAGACCGTCACTAAAGATTCGGCGTTGGAGGAAGTCGGTGAACGCGATCGGGCGTCCGGTCAACTTGTCGACGAAAGAAATGGTGTCGGTGACAAAACCTTCGCGGCGTTTGAGTGGCGCAGGTTTGCTGCTGGGCTCCAACACGTATGAAGGCATACGTTCGGCGCTTGAAATCTGACCCCGGTATTGGTTCCACGGTTTATCCCACGTCATGTCCCCGTAGTCCAATGCATCAAGTTCGTCGGGCGATCCCTGTGCTTTCAGGAACTTCATTTGTATCCCTCGCGCTTAGTCACTATTGGTAAGAGTAGACGCCTTCTAAACTCTGCGCTACTCACCGGGGTCGCGTCGAGGGCTATTCCGTCACGGTGATGACGTATTCGGTCATGTCGAAACCGCGGTTGCCGACCGTGTCGCGAATGCTGAGAAGGAGCCTGTACTCGCCGGGGATCGCTGTTTGCGACACAGTCAATGATTGTCGCCACGTACCGTCGGTGGGGTCACCGTCGATCAGTTCCGCTGGGCCGTCCGCGGGAATGAACAAACCATTCCGGTCAGAGTAGTAGTAGGGCGCCGCCCCGCTAAACCACGCGTACACAAGGACCGTCCCCGAATCGTCCCTGGCGTCGACTTCAACCGTGAACGTCTCGCCAACGCTAACTGTGCTCGGAAGCCGAATCTCGAGAATTTCGGGGACACGGTTGTCAGATGAGCCGCCAAACACATTAAATCCGAATGCCGCCCACCCGGGGACTGCGTTGGAATTTCCGAGCGCATCGGCTGCCCCAATAAAGAGAGTGTAGTTTTCGTTGACGGCGTTGCTGGGAATGTCACAGCGCAACTCATACGTTCCTGATTCGGCACTCCCTTCGATTCGCTCTAGGGGAATTGCAAAACCGCACCATTCGGTCATCCAACCAGAGGGGCCACCGATAGCGGCCCAGGTCATCGCGACGCCCGAACTATCTTCCACAACCCAACGGAAGACAGCGGTTGAACCCGCCCGATACTCGAGAACGTAGTAGTCGGGGAAACTCACTATGGGCGCGTCAACATCAATGGCGCATGCATCAAATTGTCGGTCAGCGACGTCTCGAGCGCACGTGTCGTCACCCAACCCCGAGCGGAGCCCATCAACACCGGCACCACCGTTGAGCGCGTCATCGCCATTTCCGCCAGACAGGTTGTCTTTGCCCGCATCCCCCAGAAGGTTGTCATCACCGGCTCCACCTACAAGCTGGTCATTGCCAGAACCGCCTTCGACCGAGTCAAATCCCTCGCCGCCGTCGATTGAATCTTTGCCATCGTCACCGAGGATTTCGTCGTCGCCGTTTCCACCCACAACGCGATCGTTGCCCGCACCGCCGTAGATGGTGTCGTCACCTTCGCCGCCGTAGATGGTGTCTTTGCCGCCAAGCCCACAGATGATGTCGTCGCCCGGTGTTCCAAACAGAGTTTCTGAACGCCCTGTTCCAGTAATCGTGCATTCTGCGGGCGCGTCAGTCGGCGCGGGCAAGGTCGCGGAATCAGTGAGCGGATTCGCTGCCGGCTCTGGCACGGTGGCCAGCGCGACCAGGGGACTTGTTCCCATGAACGCAAACGCAATGATCGCCACGGTAATCACCGAAAACTGTCTTGTCACCATTGTTAAATCCTAACAATAAATGCTGAAAAGACTAGCATTTTGGGCAGGTGTGAACCTTAAATTTGGCTATGAAAATCTTGCGCAGTCACCTCAAAGCAGTTGATGACTATCGATTCTCCTTTGAAATCCTCAGTCCAGCTTTCCGACTGACGATGTTGAAAACCAAGTGCCCTGAGTAACGTGATTGATTTTGAATTTCGGCTGTCGCAGCTTGCGCAGACCGAAATTGCTCCCCGCTCGTGGAACAGAAAATCGAGAAGTCGGCGAACAGCCTCGCGAGCGATGCCCTTTCCAATGTTTTTGGTCGCTAATGTAAAGCCAATCTCAAACGAAGGTTCTGCGGCGTCGATGGTGTGCAGCGCTAAATCGCCGAGCAACTCACCAGTCTCACGATCATGAATTGCTAGTTGTAACCAGTCACCTGGTGCGGGGAGCACCACGTCCGTCTGTGACTGAACGAGGTCAACGCCTTGTTGGCTCGAGTAGCTGGTATCCCAACTCTGAAAGCGAGCCGTTTCCGGGTCCTGCCGGTAACGGACGAATTCGGCCACGTCTCGCAAGGTCAGAGGTTCAATGCTGACTCGCGGAGACAAAAGCGGAAAAGGCATGAGCACAGGGTAACTCGACCCTTACCCGTCAGCGTCAGCCTCGACATTCTCGGAGACTAATCGCCGGGTGCGGACGTGCTGTTTCGGTCGAAGACGAGCGCCAATTCCTGTCCGGCTCGAGCCAGCCAGCGTTGTGGTTCCGCCAGCGCGCTATCGAGAGTCGGAGCGAGTTCCGCCAGCGCACGAATCTGCGGGAAATGCTTCTCTGCGTCCTCGACCGCTCCTGCCACCAACCATGCCGGGATGTCGGCAGCGGTCGCCATCCCCAAGAGCACTCCGACCGCTTTTCCGTTCAGCGATTGGGAATCAAAGCGCCCTTCGCCCAGAATCACGAGATCGGCTGAGGCCATGAGCGCGCCTAATTCCAGCATGTCCGCGAAGGTCTGAGCCCCTGGCTGAATCGTGCCGCCCAACGCGAGCAGCCCGAACGCGGCGCCTCCCGCAGCACCCGCACCCGGAGTCGTGGGGTCGAGTTCGGGAAAACATCGCGCAAATGAAGCGAGACGCTCGTCCATTCGCGAAATTTGCCGGGCCGTTGCACCTTTTTGCGGCCCGAATACGTGCGCGGCACCGTGCGGGCCGAACAAAGGGTTCGTCACATCGGTAAGGATCGTGAGTGTCGTCGATGGGGGTAGTTTCGCGGCCGATTGATCGACCGTCACCACGTCGCCGATGCCTAGGTTTCCGTCGGCGACGGCAATCCCGTTGTCGTCGAATAGTCGCACTCCAAGTTCGACCAAAATTCCGGCACCTCCGTCAGTGGATCCACTCCCACCCAGAGCAACGATGACGTGACTGCATCCGGCGCGAACTGCAGCGTCAATTGCGATTCCGACACGTCGTGTCGATGCGGTTTCGGGTGATTTCGTCCCCGTATAGCCGAGTCCGCAGATCCGCGCCAACTCGACGACGGCTCGACCATCCCCAAGGTTCAACCATTCAATGGGCGGTTCTGCTACGTTCCTGAGCTCGACCTCAAACGTCGAATGCGGAAGTACAGCGCGGTAACAATCGAGCGTCCCCTCGCCGCCGTCGGCAAACGGGACTGTCAACACGGTGTCATTCGGGCGCACAGAAAGCCATCCGTGTGTCAACGCCGACACAGCGTCCACCGCAGAACAGGTGCCTTTGAACGTGTCCAGGGCGATAACGATTTGCGCCATTAATGCCCGAACCCGGTTGGAAACTCACATTTCACAAAACAACGTTCCAATTCAATTGGCTGAAATCGCATTTTCTGGCCCTAGATTTCGTCGTACGAGTTACGTCGCTGTTTGTTTGCCGCTGTTTCCACGAACTTCAATCGCGTCAAGGATGGCGTTTAATCCCATGTCAAAAATTCGCGGATCATCGAAAGCAATCAACGTCAATGATGATTCCGCTAAGTGTGGAAATTCTGATTTTTCAAGAATCATGGATGCGCTCTTCATTTGCACGTAATCCTTAGCCCTCAGTTCAGGATCAAGACAGGAAACCGACGCATCGAAGCTCGACATGGCCCTGACATAGTTTCCGATAAGTCGCAAATAAATCACTGCATCTTCTGGCGAAAGATTAGCTCTATCGAGCGCGTCGAGGGCAAATTCAACATTTTTGAATTCACTCTTTCGATGCGTGGAACGTAAAGACATTTCGTGAGCGAAAGGAGCGTAACGCAAGTAGTGGTCACGAATCTGAGTTGCTATGAGGTGCAGGTCTGAGCGCCAGTCACCGGTCGAAACCAAATCTGACCCGTAGGAATTTTCTCGCAGAGTGTCAATGATTTCGAGGAGCAGCTCATCTTTGTCTCGGAAGTGACGATAAACAGAAGTGGCATGTGCGCCTAGTTCATCCCCAAGTGCTTGAAAGGTTAGTCCCGAAAGGCCATCCCTTTTTACTATGGCCAGTCCCGCTGCAATAATGACGGATCGATTCAGGCTGTCCCTGGGTTTGCGAGCCTTGCTACCAGCAGCCGCAGGCTTGCTTCCGCGCCTTGTGGACCTAGAGGCTGCATCTGCGTCAATGGCGTTCGGTTCCATGCAAATAATGGTAGACCATAGGGTTAGGTAACAAGTCTATAACGTTGACTATGAAGTTGTCTTTAACCCTTGCGTGTTTGTGCTCAGAACGCTAGATTGCTTCTGTAATTCAATACCACCCTTGCCCGAGCTAGATTTTTCATGGAGGAAATCATGCAGTTATTCAACGTTGAACCAGTTCGTAAGGTCCGAAAGACAGTAACTGCGGCGATTGCCCTCGTGGCTGCTGCGACGCTTCTGCTTGCCGGTTGTACCGCGGGTTCGTCTGAAACTGACACCGGTGTTGTGGAATTGCAACAAGGTGGAACTCTCGTCATCGGAGCAGAACAAGAACCTGATTGCATGGACTGGATCGCTAGCTGCGGTGGTTCAATCTGGGGTTCGTACATGGCGCAAATCACAACCACTCCATTCGTGTTTAATGTCCGCAAGGTCGGCGACGACTGGGTTCCTCAAATTTCCGGAATTATGGCCTCCGAACCGGTCGTAAGCGCGGGCCCTCCGCAAACAGTTACATACAAATTCAATCCAGATGCGGTTTGGTCTGATGGAACTCCAATCACATCAGCAGACCTCAAATACACCGCGCTCCAAATTCGCGACGGCGACGACATTATGGATAAAACTGGATATTCGGCGATCGAAGACATCGAAACTCCGGACGCACAGACCGCCATCGTGACCTTCAACACGGTTTATGCAGGGTGGAAGACGTTGTTCAGCGGAAGTTATGGACTTCTGCCGAGCCACTTACTCGAAGGTAACGACCGAGCCGCCCTTATGGCTGACGGTTACTCCTGGAGTGGTGGCCCGTGGATCATTGAATCCTGGAAAAAGGGTGAATCGATAACTCTCGTGCCGAATGATGGCTACTGGGGCGAAAAGCCAAAACTTGATAAGGTCGTGTTCCAATTTACTTCGGACACCGCAGCTGCGTTCCAAGCATTCAAGAGTGGTCAACTAGATGCTCTCTACCCAAGCCCGCAACTGGATGCCATCGATCAAATTAATGCCGGTCTTCCAGGTGCACGCGTTCAAGTTGATGCAGCCTCTGGAAATCTCGAGGCAATTTGGATGAACAACGCCACACCGCTTCTCCAGTCGCAGGCAGTTCGTCAGGCTTTGGGATACGCAATTGATCGCACAGCACTCGTTGAGCGGGTATACGGTCCACTGGGCGTGAAGAGCCCAGCCCAAAGCTTTTACCCACCAAGCCTCTCGGCTTTTGGCGGACAAGACTTCTCGGTCTACTCGCTAGACCTCGCAAAAGTTGATTCACTGATGACCGGTGATGGTTGGGCGAAGGGTGCCGATGGCATCTGGGCAAAAGGTGGGGATTCTGCGAATCTTAAGATCACAACCATTTCTGGAAACATGCGCCGTGAACTCATGGAACAAGTAATCCAGGAACAGTTGAAAACCGCTGGATTCGTCTTGACCATTGAGAATGCCGAGGCTGCAGATTTGTTTGGATCCATCCTTCCGGATGGGACCTTCGACTTAGGCTTGTGGACGTTGGTTACCAATTTCCCAGACCCAGGTCTCAGCTATGCATTCGATTCCAACAGCATCCCTAGTGACGCTAATGGCTTCTCTGGCTTGAATTACAGCCGGACCAACGTACCGGGGTTGAATGCAATCCTTGCAACGGTGGACGGTGAAATCGATCCTGAAGCTCGTTTGCAGGCGACCCAGGCCGGTGACAAGCTAATCGCCGATTCTGCTACCTCGTTGCCGTTAGCAGGGGTGCCAAATGTTCTACTTACGTTGGAAAAGGTGGGTGGCCCAACTTCTATCAATCCTGCGGAAGGTCCATTCTGGAACCTAGAGCAATGGGGCTTGCTGAAATAATTACTTCCTAACGCACTTTGGGAACAAAGCGGGTTAAGCAAGGCCACATTATTGGGGGTCGGGCATTGCTCAGAGTGAAATGAGATGGAGGTAGGCAGCTATGTTCGCATATGCCTTTCGCCGACTTCTTTACTCGCTCCCGGTATTAGTGTTTGGAAGTTTCCTGTTGTTTTGGTCCGTGAGAACTACATTTGATCCGTTAACAAAACTGCGTACGATTCGAGATCCTGAAGTAATAATTCGTGAAACGCAACGCCTTGGACTCGATCAAGGAATTCCCGTGCAGTATTGGCGATGGCTCTCTGGATTTGTTACGGGAGATTGGGGAGTTAGCAGTCGAACATCCGGTTCGGTGCGTCCCATGATTGAATCGGCGCTTTCGGTCACGCTTGAATTACTTCTTTGGGGATTATTGTTTGCGGTTGTTCTGGCGGTCATACTCGGAGTTTGGTCTGCCGTCAGACAATACTCAATCTCGGATTACGCTCTCACGGGCGTCTCATATGTGGGACTCGCACTTCCTGCGTTTTGGTTTGGGTTGATTCTGATTCAGGTCTTGGCAGTTTGGCCACAGCAACTATTTGGATGGGATGAACCTTTATTCTTTTTTATTGGGCTGACCTCCGCTGGGGAAGAACCGACGTTCATTGATACAGCCCGTCACTTGGTCCTCCCAGTCCTCACGCTAACCGTGGGTTTAGTTGCAACGTGGAGCAGATTTGCTCGAGCTTCCATGTTGGACGCACTGTCAAGTGATTATGTTCGCACGGCTCGAGCAAAAGGTGTTCCGCGACGTCAAGTGGTGATCAACCATGCGTTACGAAATTCATGGGGTCCTCTAGTTACTGTTGTGTCGATTGACGCCGCGCTTCTGGTTGGCGGACTTTTGGTAACTGAACAAGTATTTTCAATACCCGGAATGGGCCGACTTTTCCTTGATTCACTGCTTGCGGGTGACGCCTTTGTCTTACTTCCGTGGATGTTGATTACCGGCATCGCGGTTATCGTTCTCAATCTCGTAGCAGATATTGCCTACGGTTTATTAGATCCACGGGTGCGCGTCTGATGATTGAGATCAACGCAGTGGCACAATCGCCATCAAACGGGAGAAGTAAGTTTCTGCAAAGATTCATTCGACATAGGTTGGCATTGCTAGGCGGGCTGGTTTTGCTCGTGCTTTTTGTCGCATGCTTTGGTGCACCAATTTTTGCTCCATTCCCGAAAAATCAACAGGATCTGCTCCTGGGTCCATTGCCGCCTTCTCTTGAACATTTACTTGGGACAGATGATTTAGGTCGCGACTACTTCACTGAAATTCTCTATGCAGGGCAGATCTCACTTCTCCTGGCACTTTCGGTCGCACTTGTTTCTACCGCTATTGGCGTGCTCGTTGGAGTGTTGGCGGGGTACAAAGGTGGCTGGGTAGACAACGTATTCATGCGAATAACTGATTTGTTCCTAGTGGTTCCTGCAATCGCCCTACTGGCACTGGCGCTTCAGGGTCTTGGCCACAGCCCATTTTCGATTGTCGTGGTCCTATCTCTACTTGGTTGGACCTATATCGCGAGAGTAGTTCGTGGCCAAGTGCTGTCTCTGCGCGAACGGGAGTTCATCGATGCTGCCCGAGTAATCGGCGCCAAAGATCGTCATATTATTTGGACACACGTCCTGCCAAATTTAGGTGGAGTCATAGCGGTCAATGTCGCTCTGGCCGTGGCCTCTGCGATCATTGTCGAGTCAACGTTAAGTTTTCTGGGCTTTGGCGTGCAACCGCCCGAGACAAGTTGGGGCAACATGCTGAGCCAAGCTTCAGGATTGATCGGAACATCTAAGGTTTACCTGCTCTATTTCCCTGGCCTGTTCATTTTGATTGCAGTTCTTGCAGTGAATTTTGTCGGTGACGGTCTGCGAGATGCATTAGACCCACGTTCTGGATCGGGAAATTCACAGGGGAGGAAACACAGATGACACACGAGTCCACAAACGAAACCCTGCTCGAGGTCAAGGACTTATCTGTTTTCTTCCGCATGCGTGATGGTGAGGACTTTTATGCCATTCGCAATTTATCCCTCAACATCGCCAGAGGTGAATCGTTGGGTGTTGTGGGGGAGTCTGGTTCGGGCAAGAGTTTGACAAGTGCAGCGATTATGGGACTCCTTCCTGCAAACGCTGATGTTTCTGGTTCTATTCGTTTTCTTGGAGAAGAACTTATTGGAGCGAAGGAATCCGAACTGAGGAAATTGCGCGGCAAGCGGCTAGCGGTCATTGCGCAAGACGCGCTCACCGCGCTAAATCCCGTCCAGACAGTAGGAAAGCAAATTGCTGAAGCGATAAGTGTTCATGACAACAGTCTGTCCAGATCAGAACTACGCAGTCGGTCAGTGGAGTTACTAGATTTGGTTGGAATTTCACAACCGGAAACCCGAGTAGACAGTTACCCGCATGAGTTTTCTGGTGGAATGCGACAACGAGCGCTTATCGCTATGAGTGTGGCTAATGAACCCGACTTGATCATTGCTGACGAGCCCACAACGGCCCTCGATGTTACTGTGCAGGCCCAAATTCTCGATGTCTTGAAGCGAATTCAAGATCGTACAAGTAGCTCGCTGATGCTCATCACCCACGACCTAGGGGTGATCGCAGGCTTCGCAAATAGAGTCGCCGTCATGTATTCCGGCGACGTGATTGAAGAGGGCGGCGTCGACTCTGTCTTCTACGAAACAGCCCACCCTTACACGCGCGGATTACTTGGTTCTCTGCCACGCCTTGATTCCAGGAATCGTTCGGAACCCCTTTACCGAATCCCCGGTTTTCAGCCGTCACTAGCTCAACGACCCGACGGTTGCTCGTTCCATCCGCGCTGTTCGATTGCCGTCGCAGGAAGATGCGATATCGAAATTCCTATTGTTCATCGAGCAGGGCCGGAGCACGTGGCACGCTGCCATTTGGTTCACGATCAGGAGGCGAACTGATGTCACCAATTTTGGAAGTTCGAGATCTAGTTAAGGAGTATCCCGTTCGTGGCGGACTGTTGCGAAGGGAGACGAACACGGTCAAGGCTGTCAACGGCCTCTCGCTCACTTTGGAACGCGGTAAAACTTTGGGCTTAGTAGGTGAAACTGGTTGCGGAAAGTCAACCGTCGGGCGGTGCCTAGTAAATCTTGTGACTCCGACGTCTGGTTCAGTACTGCTCGATGGGCAAGACCTATCAAAGATGACTTCTAAAGAGTTGCGCGCAGCACGCCGCCGTATACAACTCGTGTTTCAGGATCCTTATGCATCACTCGATCCGCGTCAGTCAATCGCGTCGATTTTGGCTGAACCGCTTCGGTTGCATAAATTAGCGCAAGGCCACGAGAGCCAACGCATCAGTGAGTTGGCTGACCTTGTTGGTCTCAGTCAATCGGTGCTTGAGCAATATCCACATGAGCTTTCCGGAGGGCAGCGTCAGCGCGTCGGTATTGCACGGGCACTGGCACTGGAGCCAGAGATCATTGTTTTGGACGAACCGGTTAGTGCTCTTGATGTGAGTGTGCAGGCCGGAGTACTTAATTTGCTGGATGAATTGCAAGAGCAACTCAATCTTGCGTATGTTTTCATCGCACATGATCTCTCAGTTGTTCGACACATAAGCCATGAGGTTGCCGTTATGTATATGGGGCGGATCATTGAACAGGTGTCCACCGACAAGTTGTACGAAAAGCCACGTCACCCATACACACAAGCGTTGATTTCCGCAGTCCCCGTTCCGGACCCCCGCGTTGAGAGAACGCGCCAACGAATTCTCCTCGAGGGGGACTTGCCGTCACCACTCAACCTTCCCGTTGGCTGCTCTTTCAGAAGTCGTTGCTGGAAAAGCACCGAACTGTGTGCCACGGTGCCGTCATTGATTGCTCACGATGATCACGTGGTGGCATGTCATCACCCAGAGAAGCCTTGAGCCGGAGAAGTTATGGAACAGATCCCTGTGACTCGTCGCCTGGATTCACCGTATGCCATTGTCATTCGAGCAGTTCGTGGACCAGCTGACCTTGCAGTCGTAATCGATCATGACCTCGAAGGATTATCGCTTTCCGTCTGGAATGGTAAGTCGAGAGATGTTAAACGCATCCCATTTGGTCAAGTTACCTATGCGACGACCATCACACCTGACGGACGATTCATTCTGGACCTAGATGACCCAACCGGTTCTGAGCTCGGGCACTTGCACGCAACCCCCGTGGAAGGCGGAATTGGCCGCGACCTCACGCCAGGACATGGTTCGTACACAGTACGCGGCATTGATTGCGCAATCGATGGCCATTCAGTCCTGATTACGGCAGGGGATCAATCAGGTTTCTATGCGGTGCTTTCTGATGTTGAAAACTCGGATGCCGCCAAAGTCATTTTCCGTTCGGAAAACGAGACGTGGTCAGGGATACTGTCGGCGGATTCCACTCTCTCTGCGTTAGAGACAACCGATCACAATCCGGGCATTCGCCGCTTTGCCGTTACGGTAGTCGACAACGGAACCGGTGACGTGATTGCAACATTGTCGGACGGAGAATTCGGGCCAATTCGCCCCATACGCTTTGCGCAGCAGCCGGGGGATAGTCGATTGCTGGCAAGTTCGGAGAGTTCCGGCTTTGCGCGACCGCTTGTGTGGGACCCAATCAGTGGAGAGCGAATCGATATCCCGTTGGATTCCTATGTGGGTGATGTGGTTCCTCTCGACTGGCATTCCGAAACCGGAAGACTACTTTTAGTGCACGTTGACGGGGGAATTCACCGGCTGTTGGAGCATGACCTCGAGTCTGGAAATACAACACCCGTGCAACACCCGCCGGGTTCATTCTTCGAACCCGATACCGGTGCTGAATTTCCCGTCATCTGGTCTTCGTATTACGCACATGATGGCGCACGCAGACTTGTGACCAGTAGTTGGGACGTGCCACTTCACATACTTGAGTCTCGCGGGAGCGAGATGCCTCACGTTGTGCTCCCGCCGTCTAATGTCCCGCACGCGACCAAGTTTGAATCTCACACGATTACCAGTAGAGACGGAACCAGGGCGCAGTTGTGGGTTGGACTACCACAGGGAGTCGAAAAGCCACGTGGAACAATTCTGGAAGTACACGGCGGCCCCAATTTAGTCACAGCGGATCGCTATGACTCGTTGGCTCAATCCTGGATTGATGACGGTTGGGCATACGCAGCGCTTAACTATCGAGGGAGCGTTACTTTTGGCAGAGAGTTCCGTGAGAGCTTCTGGGGTCGTGTTGGAGTAGGCGAAATCGACGACATCGATGCAGCGATCAGTTGGCTGGAGTCGGAAGGCATAGCAAGCACTGAATCGATTTTCATTACCGGGGCTTCGTACGGTGGCTTTCTGACCTTGTTGGCGCTAGGAAAACTGCCGAATCGAATTGCTGGCGGCCTTGCTCACGTCGCGCAAGCCGACTGGGTTGCGGCATATCCACAAATGAACCCAGCATTACAGACAGCCTGGCGGGGTTTCGTCGGCAGCGATCCGGAAATAGACCCGATACCGTGGCAAGTGGCATCCCCCATTTCCTATGTTGAACATGTTCGGGCTCCAGCATGGCTCAATCAAGGCGCATTTGATACTCGGACTCCACCCGAACAAGCTCAGCGTTACGCCGATTCGCTTCGCGAGAAAGGTGGCGATGTTGTGCTTGATTGGTTTCAGGGCGGCCACATGCCTGGTGGACTCGCAGGGTTAGCGCACGATTACCGCCGGATGAAAGAGTTGACTGACAAAGCACTTCGCGGTCAGCGGTGGGATCACGATTGACTCAGATCAGCTTTCCGTGGGTAAGGGCCAACTAGCGGTTTAGACCTCCGCTTACGACTCGCTCGCAGATCAGCGCAAGCCACTCTGATCGTTTTGTGAGGCTGTTCAGGTCCACCCATTCATCTCGTGTATGAGCACCACCTCCGACCGCGCCCACTCCATCAAGGGTTGGGATGCCCATTGCGGCGGTGAAGTTTCCATCAGATGCGCCACCGACACCAATCGCATCAATTGCACCAAGTCCGATATCGCCAGCTGCCTGTTGGGCAAGACTGACCAATTCAGAAGACACA
>JBEENB010000007.1:0-57247 GCA_041192365.1 Actinomycetota bacterium
GGCGGCGACCGCGATGTCTGCCCCCGCGACGGCCGTCTCGTGCAGCGGCGCACAAATTGCTGCGGGGTCGTGTTCAGTTGGTGGTGGCACAACCGACACCGGAGTCGACCTGTGGGGTGACGCGACATCGGGCGGCTCATCAGGCGGCACTGACTCCGACGGGCCGGATGAATGCCCCGTCGTTGTCAACGGGCAGTGTGTGGGTTCGTCGCCACCCAAGGGTGGTGGTGGACCGACGACCGTCAGCGATCTCGAATCGTTTCAACCGCGGTCACCGCAGCAGTTCGTCGAACCGACGGGATGGGCGATCCGACGGATCCCCGCGAATTTTTGGTGCACCGCCCAGGCCCACGTTGTCTCGGGCAGACTGCTGGACCACCCCGCTCGCGTCAGATTTTCCCCAGTACTGTATCGACGTTCCTTTGGAGACGGTTCTCGGCAGACGAGTGAGAGTCCTGGCAAAACCTGGCGGGAACTCAGCCAGCCACCGTGGACACAAACACCGACGAGCCACTCGTACGCCGAGACGGGGGATGTTCGAGTTCAGCTCGTCGTTTTTTACTCGGCAAAATTTAGGTTCGGTTCTCAGGGCTGGCGGCCTCTTACCGGCCTCGTGAAGGCCAGGGCAAATGACCTCACCGTCAGCGTTCTCGCGGCCGACACGGCCCTCGTTGATCGACCGTGTTCGCGAGGGGCATTCGGATGTCCCTTCGAGTGAAAAATGGAAACACTTCGAAAACTTTGGGAAATTCTTAGGAAAAGCGTCCATTCTTGAGGGTATGGAAAACGAGAACGTCCCCACTCCCGCCCTTCGTAAACCTCGCGTTCGCAAACCCGTCATCGTGGTCGAGGCACCGCCCGTCATCGAGCAGGAGCCGACATCCGAGCCGCGCCAGCCATTCCTTGTCGGTGACATGCCCGTCAAAACGGCCGCGGCAATCGCGGTCATTGCTGGATTAATCGGAGGCGGTGCGGGCGTTGCAATCACCGGGTTGACCGGAGCAACGTATCGAACGGTCGTGCAGCCTCAAGTCGTCACCATCAACGGGTCCACGGCCACCAGTTTGGCGACCGCCGTCGCGGCGAAGGCCTTGCCGTCCGTCGTCACCATCGAAGTTTCCGGAGCGTCCGCTGCTGGCTCGGGTTCCGGGGTGATCTATTCCGAGAACGGGTACATCATCACCAATAGCCATGTCGCAACCCTCGGAGGTGCGGAACAGAACGCGACGATTCGGGTGACCCTGAGCGATGGGCGCTTGTTCCCTGCAACCGTCGTCGGCACCGACCAGATTCTCGATATTGCGGTCATCAAAATCGACGCGACGGGACTCATACCCGTCGTCTTCGGCGACGCGGATTCCATCACGGTGGGAAGCGAGGTCATCGCTATCGGCGCGCCCCTCGGGCTTCAGAATACGGTCACGGATGGCGTCGTTTCGGCCCTTAACCGGTCTATCACCATTTCAAACGAGGGCGACGGATTCAACTTCGACCTTCCGGGTAACGAACAGTCAGCCCTTGCGCAAGACCTTTCCCTGCCCGTCATTCAAACGGACGCCTCGATCAACCCCGGGAACTCCGGGGGTGCTCTTCTCAACACCCGCGGAGAACTCGTCGGAATCAACGTCGCGATCGCGAGCAGTGGATCGTCCTCCGGTTCCATCGGGGTTGGATTCGCGCTTCCGGCAACACTCGTGAAACGCGTCACGACGGATCTCATCGAGTTCGGGGCGGCGGAACACGGTCGAATAGGTGCGACGGTGAGTGCTGTCGCCACCACGAGCGGAGTGATTGGGGCCACTATTCGCGGTGTCGATCCGGGTTCGCCGGCCGAAGCAGCGGGTATGGCCAAGGGAGACGTCGTCACTATGTTCAACGGGGTTCCGATTAGAGACGAAGTCGACATCACCGCGCAGGTTCGTTCGCTTCGCCCAGGGGCCGTGGCGACATTCACCTTTGTTCGTGGCGGGGTTTCTCGCACAGGTTCGGTGACGGTGGGCTCGCTCGAGTAGCTCTCGCGCGTACACTAATCGCATGACCTCCGAGAGCCAAACCCCCGGATCGAGTGACGTGCTTGACCGCGAACTCGAGGAACTCCTCGAGAACGATGTCACGGACGACGGAGACCACGACAAATTCTCGCACTATGTCCAGAAGGACAAGATTGTCGAGGCTGCGGTCACAGGCAAGCCCGTTCGTGCTCTCTGTGGCAAGAAATGGCTCCCGAATTCGAACCCGGATCGATTCCCGATTTGCCCAACCTGTAAAGAAATCTACGAGCGATTGCGAGACGAGTAGCCGTTATGGCGGAATCGACCGCGCTGTTTACCGACCGATACGAACTGACCATGATTGACGCCGCCCTGCGCGCCGGTCGTGCAGAACGTCGGTGTGTCTTCGAGGTGTTTTCGCGGCGACTCCATGCCGGTCGTCGATACGGTGTGTTTGCGGGAGTCGGCCGCCTGCTCGATGCAATTGAGTCGTTCCGATTCGATGACGAAATAGTGAGTTGGCTCTCGTCCGAAAAGGTCGTGTCGACCACGGCCCTCGAATACCTGTCGACCTACAGTTTCTCGGGGGATGTCCGCGGGTATCGAGAGGGTGAACTGTTTTTCCCCGGCTCACCCGTGCTCGAAGTCGAGGGCTCGTTCGCCGAAGCGGTGATTCTCGAGACCATCGTGTTGTCGATTCTCAATTACGACAGCGCCGTCGCCACGGCCGCGTCGCGAATGACGACGGCAGCTGACGGCAAACCGTTGATCGAGATGGGCTCGCGCCGAACGTCGGAAGGCAGCGGTGTCGCCGCTGCCCGCGCCGCGTTCATCGCAGGTTTCTCGGCAACGTCCAATCTTGAAGCTGGCCGCACCTGGGGAATCCCGACCCGCGGAACTTCGGCACATTCTTTTACGTTGCTCCACGACTCAGAGGAAGAGGCGTTTCGCGCCCAGGTCGACGCTTTCGGCACGGACACCACGCTGCTGATTGACACTTTCGACATTCCGAGCGCCGTCGAAACGGCGATTCGAGTTGCCGGCCCAACACTCGGTGCTGTCCGAATCGATTCTGGCGACTTGCCCTCATTGGTGCGAAGCGTTCGCGCGCAACTTGACGGACTCGGCGCAACGGGAACAAAAATTGTCGTGACCAACGATCTCAACGAGAACACCATCGCGTCGCTACGAAGCGCACCGGTCGATGTGTTCGGAGTTGGCACAGCGGTCGTGACCGGCTCTGGAGCGCCGGCGGCCGGGATGGTCTACAAACTGGTCGAACACCAGGATGCGTCGGGCAATTGGGTGGCCGTCTCGAAGCGTTCGCCCGAAAAGCAAAATCCCGCTGGCCGTAAGGTCGCTCATCGTCGTCTGGTCGACGGGATTGCGACGGAGGAAGTGGTCGACCTCGGGCCGAAAGATTCGACGGTCGATGCTGGTCGCTCTCTCATTCATGCCTTCATCACGGGTGGCGTCATGCACGACGAGTACCGCGGTGCTGCGGGTGTCGCGCGCGCGCGCGATCACCACGCCATCGCGCTAGCCGAACTCCCGGCGGCGGGGCGCCGCTTGTCACCTGGCGACCCCGCTATCCCGACGGTCTTCTGCTGGCGTTAGTAGGCTAAAAAGATGAATCGAGATGCGAGCATCGGAATCGTCGACAGCGGTGTCGGTGGATTGACGGTTGCGCGCGCGGTAATCGACCAATTGCCCAACGAATCAATCCGATACATCGGTGATACCGCTCACGGCCCCTACGGGCCGCTCCCCATCGCCGAGGTTCGCGAACACGCCCTCGGACTTCTCGACGAACTTGCGGATCAGGGTGTCAAGTTACTCGTCATCGCATGCAACACCGCATCCGCCGCAATGTTTCGCGACGCCAAAGAGCGGTATACAGACCGACGCGGAATCCCTGTGATCGAAGTGATTCAACCGGCGGTTCGAAAGGCGGTGTCACGAACTCGAACGAAGCGCATCGGCGTTATCGGGACCGAGGGCACCATCAAATCTGGTGCGTACCAGGATTCGTTTGTCGCAGACCCTGGAATCGAGGTCACCGCTGTTGCGTGCCCGCGGTTCGTCGAGTTTGTTGAGGCGGGGGTGACGAGTGGCGAGGAACTGTTCGCTGTCGCCAACGACTACCTTGCGCCCCTCAAGGCTGCCAAGGTGGACACTCTCGTGCTCGGATGCACGCACTATCCGCTCATTTCGGCGGCGATTCAATACGTGATGGGACCCGACGTATCCCTGGTGTCGAGCGATGACGCGACGGCGTACGAGGTTTACCAAACTCTCGTTACTCACGATTTACTTCGAACTTCAACGACCCCGGCCGTTCACTCTTTCGAGACGACGGGCAAGGACCGCGAACGATTCCGCGAGTTGGCCCACCGATTCCTCGGGCCTGAAATCAATCGCGTTGAGGACTTCTCGACCGGAGCCATCACTCTTCCCACACGAATTGAACTGGAGAACACTGACTCATGACTCGCATCGATGGCCGGACCAACGACGAACTTCGACCCGTGATCATCGAACGCGGGTGGTCCGCGCAGGCCGAGGGCAGTGCTCTCATCTCGTTCGGAAACACCAAGGTGCTCTGCACAGCATCATTCACCAATGGTGTTCCTCGTTGGATGTCGGGCAAAGGTAAGGGTTGGGTCACCGCGGAATACGCGATGTTGCCCCGCTCCACCAATGAACGCAACGACCGTGAGAGTGTCAAGGGGCGAATCGGTGGACGCACTCACGAAATTTCGCGCCTGATTGGCCGGAGCCTGCGCGCTGTAGTCGACATGAAGGCCCTCGGCGAAAACACCATTGTCATCGACTGTGACGTGCTGCAGGCGGACGGGGGAACGCGCACCGCCGCCGTTACCGGCGCGTACGTGGCCCTGCACGATGCGATCGAGTGGGGCCGCGCAAAGGGTTTTATCGGCAAGAATGCCACCGCGTTGATTGATTCGGTCGCCGCGATCAGCGTCGGAATCATTGATGGAACGCCAATGCTGGACCTGCAGTACACGGAGGACGTCCGCGCGGAAACGGATATGAATGTCGTCGCAACGGGCCGAGGTCTATTTGTCGAGGTGCAGGGTACGGCCGAGGGCGCACCGTTTGACAAATCCGAACTGGACGCACTGCTCACCTTGGCGACCAACGGAACCGCGCGTCTGACCGAAATCCAGGCGGCCACGTTGGCGGTGTCGGCCTCGTGAAGACCGTCGTTGTCGCTACTCACAACGCCCACAAACTGGCCGAGATCGAAATGACGATGAAGGCGTTGCTGGGTCCGGGGATTGAACTCGTCCAGGCGGACGGCACAGCGCCGGTTGAGGACGGCGCAACCTTCGAAGAGAACGCGTTGATCAAGGCCCGCGCAGCGTTCCGCGATTCTGGCCAACCCTCGCTGGCGGACGATTCGGGAATATGTGTCGATGCGCTTGATGGGGCGCCGGGAGTTCACTCCGCGCGCTATTCCGAGGATGGCTCCGATTCCGCAAACCTTGCGCTTCTGCTGGCAAACATGAAGGGTGCGACGAATCGAGCCGCGACGTTCGTGTGCGCGGTTGCGTTCGTCACGAAGAACGGAGAACGCGTTGTTCGAGCAGAATGGTCGGGAGTGCTTCGCGCAGCGGCGAAGGGAAAGAATGGATTCGGATACGACCCGATTTTCGCCCCGAACGGGTTGACGGGAACGGCCGCCGAAATGACCGCCCTGGAAAAGGCCGCGTTGAGCCATCGCGGCCGCGCTTTGGGACTTATCGCTCCCGCTCTCAATCGATACTTCCAGTCGACGAATTAGGGGGAGCCTTGTGTCGAACCGCGCAGCGATCGTGTCCCTGCTGGGCCCCGCATTCGTTGCCGGCGTCGCGTACCTAGATCCTGGAAACGTTGCGGCAAACATCACCGCAGGCGCTCAATTGGGTTTCCTGCTGATCTGGGTCGTCGTGGCCGGAAATCTCATCGCGTGGCTCGTGCAGTACCTCTCGGCGAGTCTGGGAATTGTGACGGGCAAAAGTCTGCCCGAAGTGTTGGGGACCCGCATCACGTCGCGCGGAGGGCGGCTCGGCTACTGGGCTCAAGGTGAACTAATTGCCATGGCCACCGACGTCGCCGAAGTCATCGGGGGCGCTATCGCGTTGCACCTCTTGTGGGGAATACCCCTCTGGCTGGGTGGGCTGATCGTTGGAGTGTTGGGTGTCGCATTTCTCAGTGTGCAAGGGCGTTGGGGTGCAAAGCCGTTCGAGCGACTCATCGTGGTCTTTTTGATCGTTATTGCGGTCGGATTCGGCGCAATTCTCTGGGGACAACCGATAGACCCATCGGCGTTCGTGTCGGGACTGGTTCCTCGACTCGAGGGGTACGAATCACTCATCCTGGCGGCGGCAATTCTTGGTGCGACAGTCATGCCGCACGCCATTTACGCGCACTCCGGGTTTTCTCGCGATCGAATCAGTCCGTCCTCAACCGTGCCGATTCGCCGCCTTCGCGTTGCGACCCGAATCGATGTCACGCTGGCGTTGATTTTCGCGGGGGCCGTCAATGTCGCTCTTCTCGTGATTGGTGCGGTGGTTCTCAGCGGGCAATCTGGCACCGACACTCTGGACGGCGCCTTCGTCGCCATCGGTGTTGTCTCCGGGTCGCTCATGGCGACGTTTTTCGCGGTGGCACTGCTCGCGTCCTCGTTGGCATCCACCGCCGTCGGAGCCTATGCGGGCGCGGAAATCATGCACGGTCTTATCCGCCGAACGGTGCCACCAATCGTTCGCCGCAGCGTCACGGTAATTCCAGCAATAATCATTCTCATCATTGGTGTCGAACCTACGACGGCGCTGATCTCTTCCCAGGTGATTTTGAGTTGGGGTATCCCCTTTGCGCTGATTCCGCTCATCATCGTGACGGGCGACAAAAAGGTCATGGGCGAGTACCGATCGCACGGAGTAGTTCGAGGCCTCGCCGCCGTTGCGACAGCCGTGGTGATTGTGATCAACGGCGGGCTCGTCGCCCTCACTCTCGGAGCGTGAGTTAGGGTTTTTCCCCGCCGCGGATCTCGCGTCGTTCGCGCCACCAGTGAACTCCGATAGAGAGCATCGTTACGCCAACGACACCGAGGAGCACAAGGTCGATGTATTCGACGACGATTTGGGCGACACCGGGGATGTGGGCGACGCCCCATCCGGCCACGGGTAGGAGCCCCGCCCATAGAAACGAACCGAGAGCGTTGTAGAGCGTGAAGGTGACGCGATTCATTTTTCCGATTCCCGCGGCCACCGGAAGCAGGGTGCGCACGATCGGGACGTACTGTCCGAGAGTCAGCGACAACGGACCCCACCTCTCGAAGAACTGCTCGGTGCGCTCGACGCTTTTGTGGGACAACAGCCCGCCTTCTTGGCGCGTGAACACCGTGGGACCGCCGACCCGTCCGATCTGGTAGCCCAATTGGTTCCCCAAGATAGAAGCGACGAAAATGACGGCGGAGACCAGCCAAATCGGTTGTGGGATTGTCCCCGTGAACGTGAGAACCCCTGTGATGATCAACAGCGTGTCACCAGGCAGCATGAATCCGATGAGGAGTCCCGTCTCGGTGAACACGATGGCGGCGACAATCAGGAGGCCCCAATTACCAGCGCTTTCGATGAGTGCTGCCGGGTCAAACAGGCCTGATGCGCTCACCATCCGGTTCCTTTCGATTGTGCGGGTGGAGGGACTCGAACCCACACGCCGAAGCACAGGATCCTAAATCCTGCGTGTCTACCAATTTCACCACACCCGCGTGGTTCCCCATTCTACGGTTCGAATCCCGAAGGCATTGAGGAATAGCTCACCACGAAGAACACCCTCCTCCCTCACGCGTAACTCTGTGGACAACGTCGGCGGCGCCGACACGGGGAGCACCACGATGGGGGAATGACCTCCACCGATTCGATTGTTGAACGGGTTCGTCGTGCCGTCATGTCGGGTGATGACCTTGGGCGTGCAATAACGACTGAGGTGCAGCGCGCTAATGAACGCGCCCTGGGCGACGCGGTGGCAATCGAGTTTCAGGAATCCGATGTCACACATCGCGTTACAGGGTTTGGGATTCTACAACCGCTCCTCGACGACCCCACCGTCGAAGAGATCTGGGTCAACGACTCGAGCGCCGTGTTTGTCGCCCGGTCGGGTCGCCACGAACGGATCCCCGCGGACCTCTCGACCGACGACCTGCGGACACTCGTTGAACGCATGTTGCGTCGCAGCGGTCGCCGTGTGGACGTATCCCAGCCATTTGTCGATGCGTCCTTGCCGGATGGTTCACGGTTGCACGTCGTCATCCCGCCGATTACCAGGGAACACTGGAGCCTCAACATCCGAAAATTTTCGTCAGCGGTTCGAACGCTGGACGACCTTGTTGCGCGTGGCACGATTGCGCCCGACGCGAAACGGATTCTCCAGGCCGCGATCAGCGATGGCCGAACGGTACTGGTGTCCGGTGCGACCCAGGCGGGAAAGACCACGATGGTGTGTGCGTTGCTCTCAGAACTGGGGCCGGGTGAACGAATTGTCACGGTCGAAGAAACGTTCGAGATCGCGACGCGTCATCCGGATACCGTTGGCATGCAATGTCGCGGTGCGAGTCTCGACGGCGTCGGCGAGGTCACCCTGCGCCGCCTCGTCAAAGAGGCGCTTCGTATGCGACCAACGCGTCTCGTCGTCGGCGAGGTGCGTGGCGACGAATCACTCGACCTCCTCGTCGCCCTCAATTCGGGCATCCCGGGGCTCTGCACGATTCACGCAAACTCGGCCTCCGATGCCGTTCGCAAACTCGTGACGCTGTGCCAACTCGCCGGCGGCGTGTCGGAGGCGTTCGTGACGTCAACGATTCTTGCGACGATTGATCTCGTGGTTCATTGCCGGATGGATGGTGACGGACAACGGCGCATTATTGATATCGCCCGACCGATCGCGTCGGGTGACGCGGGTGCGCTTGCGATGGAGTCATTGTGGGCGTCGAACTAGTCGCCTGCGGGATGGTGCTGGGACTGGGATTAATCCTGGTCGTGATTCCCGCGCGTGCGCGTCGACAATCGCGGATTCGCCCATGGTTTGACGAAGCCGGGCTTGCTGGCGTCCCGCTGACGGTCGTCGGTGTCGTGATGATTACGGTCGCCGTCATTGTCGGCGCGATTGCGACGGCGATTATTCCGCTCCCGAGTATCGCTCCGCTCGGCATTGTTGTGGGGTGCGGGGTGCCGATTATCGCGTTGGCGAGCGCGCGCGATCGGCGTCGACAACGTGCGCGGGCACTGTGGCCGGATGTCATTGATTCCGTTCGCGTCGCTCTTCGCTCTGGCTCGACACTGACCGACGCGGTAACGTCGGTCTCAACCATGATTCCCAGGGAATGGCGACCGGCCTGGAGGGAACTCGAATCCAACCTTCGGCGCGGCAGTGATCCTGACATCGCGCTTCGCCGGTTGCAACGTGCACTCGCCGACCCAATTGCCGATCGTGTGGTTGAGTCGATCGTGGTCGCGCGCGAATACGGAGGAACCGAACTCCCCGCGGTGTTGTCGGAACTCGGTCGTTCGGTTCGCAGGGATTCCGCGATGAGGCACGAGGCGCAATCACGACAATCGTGGGTGCGACACGCGGCGACCCTCGGTGTTGTTTCACCCTGGATTGTGTTGGCGCTCTTGGCGAGCAGGCCCGAAAACAGAGAGGCTTACTCCAGCGTTGCGGGCACTCTTCTCATTGTGGTGTCTGCGGGTGCCACCGCGGTGGCATTTTTTGTCATGCGTGCGCTGGGGACGATGCGTGAACCAGCTCGTTGGCTGATTGGGGCCCTCGATGATTGAAGTTGCACTGGGTGCGCTGCTGGGTCTCGGGTTTTTTGTGTTGCTGGCGGGCTCGTCCGCGTCCCGCGTCGCAATTCAGCTCGCGCCGCATATTCGGGACCTCTCCACCGCCCGAACACCGATAGATGAGCGGGACGGAGCATTACGTTCTCTCGGACTCGTGCTGCGCCTTCCGACCCTGTTCATGAGCGAGACAATCAATCGACGTCGTCGCCGAAGCGCGATTTCCGACGAGCTCCCCGGTGCGCTCGACCTCATTGGTCTCTGTGTCTCTGCCGGTATGTCGGTTCCCACCGCGCTGGAGCGAATTGCCACGAGTGGCGTTGGCGAACTAGCCGACGAATGCAGGATCATCGTCGCCGAGATCGGGCTCGGCGTCTCTGTCACGGACGCACTTCACTCGAGCGACGTTCGCGTAGCCCACGCGGGCTGGTCCCGGGTGATGGACCATGTCATCACTGCGCGGCAATACGGTACGCCGCTGACCGAGATTATTCGCGCATTGGCCGATGACGAACAGCAGGCAGCGGGCCGTCGGCTGCTCGAATCCGCAAGCGCGAAAGAGACGCTCATGATGTTCCCTCTCGTTTTCGCCATTCTTCCTGTGACCGTCGTCATGGCGGTCTTCCCCGGATTGACCGCTCTCGGTTCGATTTCTCTCTGAGAATCGATTGATTTCACGCAATACTGGTGGTGTCGGAAAGGACATCATGAGACTTCGCCTCACTATTGCTCTGGTTATCCAAATTGTCGCCATTTTGTTCAGCCTCAGGGGATGGATTGATGCGCTTCAGGGTGGCATTGCCGTCGTGATAGTTCTGCTCCTCACAGTTGCCGCACGCCTCGTCGGCCGAGTTGCCATCCCGAAACTCACCTGGATCTCTCTGACCGCAGCCACCGTGTGCAGCATCGCAACCGTCTCACTTCTCGTGTATGCCTACGACCCGCTGGCGTCCGACAGTCAATTCGCAGAGTCACCATTCAGTTCGACAATTTCAGGGCTCAACATCGTTTTCCGTGTTGCCGCGGTGGCCGTCATCGCGGGAACCGTCTTTTACGCCGTGCGCATCGGCGACGAACGCAAAAAGTCCGCACGCTCCTGAGTTCTGGGGATAAGTTTCGACGCCAGACCGCGTGTGCTCCACGATGGGGTCATGACACACTTCACTCTTAATTCTGATGACCGCGGCGACGTCCCCGGTTGGGTACTCATCACCCTGATGACGGCGGGACTTGTCGTCGTCATGTGGGCGATGGCGGGCCCAGCCCTCGGCGAAGTCTTCAACAACGCCATCGACCGTGTCTTGTCGATATGACTCGCGGGCTCGAACGCGGCAGTGCCCCGGTCGAGTTCGTGATGGTCGGGGTCTTGCTCGTCGCGGTCGCGTTGACCGTTCTACAAATCGCCTTTGTCGCTCACATCCGAGCGGTAGCGATTGATTCTGCGATTGCTGGCGCCGCTCACGCCGCGTTGGCCGATGCGGCTGATTCGGAGGGCGTTGTCCGTGCCACCGAGCTCGTGACGAACGGCGTTGCCGCCTCGTTGGTTCGATCGGTGTTCATTGCGTCGGGTGAGGTGGCGGGAAAGCCGATCGCCTCAGTCACGATTCGACTGGGCGTGCCAACGATTGGGCCGTGGTTGCCCGTCGCCGAAACCGACGTCACGGGGCGTGCCTTTCGCGAGGGGCCTTAAACGAATGAGGCCCCGCCGAAGCGGGGCCCCACCGTGGCGCGAGTTGTTAGTTGCCGGCGCGCATCTTCTTCGCGACCTCGATGGCGTCCGAATACGGAGCCTTCGAGCGAAGGTGAGGACGAGCGACGAGCAGGTACAGACCACCGGGGACCACGACTGCCACCACGCCGATGAGCGAGATGTTGTCGATGAACCAGTCACCGCTCACTCCGGGCTGGAGCAACCACGAGATTGCCCAGAGTCCGTAGGCGAGCGCGGCGATGTTGACAACGATTCCGAGCGAGCCGAGGCTCCACGGTCCGGCGGGCTTCCATCCACGGAATCGCTGAATGAGCGACGCGAGGACGACCGACTGGAACGCGATATAGATACCCAGGACAGCGAATGCCGTGATGGGGACCAGTGTTGCAGGGTTTGCGTAGATGATCACGGCGAGCAACATCGGTACGACGCTCGACACGATGAGCGCGTTCGTCGGAACCTTGCTGCGCTGTGAAATCTGGCTGAGCCATCCGCTGGCGGGAAGCATCTTGTCACGCGCGAACGAGTGCAGCAAGCGGCTCGAGGCTGCTTGCAGGCTCAACACGCACGAGATGAATGCGACGACGGCAACGACGAGGAACAGGCGTGCGCCGGTTTCTCCCAGAACGTCAGCGAGGATTGTTCCGATAGGGTCGGCGTTCTCTCCGGCCGCAGTGGCGGCGAGAAGGTCGGGCGATGCGGCGAGAACGTATCCCGAGAACGAAGCGAGTGCCGAAACGGCACCGACGACGATCGTGAGGTACATGGCCTTCGGTACTTCGCGAGCGGCGTTTCCAACTTCTTCGGCGACGTCACCACAGGCTTCGAAGCCGTAGAACATGAACAGACCGACAAGGGCCGCACCCATGAACGCGGTGCCATAATCAGCCGACGCGAAGCTGTCGGTGAAGATGCTGAATTCGTTCTGACGTTCGAAAATGAGCAGGTAAAGGCCCAGTCCGACGACACCGACGAGTTCCGCACCGAGACCGATGGTCGCGATACGGCCGAGGGTTTTGGTTCCACCGAGGTTGATGAGCAACGCGAGTGCGAGAAGCGCAATCACCATGATCAGCGTCAGTTCGGGGGTGAGCTCTGTCACACCAAGAACCGTCGCAAGGAAGCCCGTTGCGTATTCGGCGACCGAGGCGATTGTCACGAGCATCGCCCAGACATACACCCACGCGGTGAGCCATGCGGTCTGACGACCGGCAAGACGGCGCATCCACGGATAGATTCCACCAGCGATGGGGAACTGCGAGACGACCTCGCCCATGACGAGAGCCACGAGCATCTGACCGGCTGCGACGATGAGGATCCAGAAGATGGATCCGGGCCCGCCGGTCATGAGTCCGAGACCGAACAGGGCATAGATTGCGACGAGCGGCGACAGGTAGGTGAACCCGAGTGCCAGTGTGCTCCAGACAGTCATGGAGCGGTTGTACGACCCTTCGTATCCGAGGGCGCTAAGTTGCGCCTTGTCGGATTGGGCCTTGTCTGACGTAGCCATTGTGACCTTTCGATTGTTGTGTTAATCGCGAGATGCCACCGGCATTGGTCGCACCTCGTTGTGCTGGGGTAAACATAGCGCGTTTTTTTCTCCAGTGGCAGATGATTTTTGTCAACGGCGTTTTCCCTAAATCATTCATGATTGAATGATTTAAGAAATAGACATAGGATTTACCACAACATCCATTTGCGGCCGAGTCGCTCGAACAATGAGGTTCACCCGATGTCAACCGAAATCGCTGTACCGTATCTGGACATTTCAGAGCCATCCTTCGCGATGCATTCCGAAGCAGTTCGAAACGCCCGCGAACAGCACTGGTTCGCCACGACGAACTACGGATTCGCAGTTTTGCGCCACGAGTACGTCAGCATCCTTCTTAAAGACACCCGCTTGAGCCAGGGCAGCGGAAAATGGCCGGACCACAACGGAGTGCACTCTGGGTTGTTCCACGATTGGTGGACCAAGTGCCTGTTGGTCCTCGAAGGCGACGACCACCACCGAATCAGGCGCATGCTCAACCCGGCATTCTCGTTTCGCCATATCGAAGCGTATGTTCCGCGCTTCGAAAAACTTGCGGCTGAAATCGTCGACGCGATCATCGACAACGGCGAGTTCGAGTTCGTCAACGATTTTGCCGAACCGTACGCAACGCGCGTGTTGTGCATACTGACGGGTATCCCCGAAAGCGAATGGCCGACCATCGCTCGCATCTCGAGTTCAATCGGGTTGGCGCTGGGAATCACGATTAAGGAAGACCTGCCCGAGGTTGAATCGGCGCTCGCCGAACTCTACGGATACGCCGAAGCACTCATCGCCGATCGCCAGGCGAGCCCGCGCGACGATCTTGTGACGCGTCTGGTCGAGGCGAATCGTGACGGCGATAGCCTCAGCGACGATGAACTTCGCAACGCGCTGTGCCTTCTCATCTTTGGCGGGATGGACACGACCCGCAATCAACTGGGGCTTGGGATTCAGACAATGATGAGAAACCCCGACCAATGGGAGCTCCTCGCGAAGAATCCGGAACTGGCCCGGAATGCGGTGGAAGAGGTCATGAGGTCGAATCCGACGACCACGTGGGTGACGCGCGAAGCCGTCGTCGATTTCGACTATGAAGACCTTCATGCCCCCGCCGGATCGACCGTTCACTTCTTCACCCAGGTGAGCGGAAACGACCCAACGGCGTACCCGAATCCCGGAATTGACATCACCGTGGAACGAGCGCCGCACTATGGATTTGGCGGGGGAATGCACCACTGTCTTGGGCATTTTGTTGCGCGAATGGACATGGCGATCGCGTTTAGGACCCTGTCGCAGCGGATGACCAACATTCGCGTCAACGGGCAGGATGAATGGATGCCCGATTCGGGCAACACGGGACCCGTGCGTCTTCCGCTCGCGTTCGACAAGCGATAACCTCAAACAACACCAAGGAGAACACCATGCACGTTTCTGTAGACCGCGCCAAGTGCGACAACCACGGTCAGTGCACTTTTTCGGCGCCGACCGTTTTCCGCCTCGACGACAAGGGAGTTCTCGAATACGACGAGAACCCCGACGACTCGTTGCGCGCGGACGTCGACGAGGCGGCCGATGTGTGCCCGATGCAAGCCATCCTGGTCACCGACTGACCTGATTAATCCCACCGAAAACAAGGACAAAGGAGTCCCATCAATGGTTGACCAACTCGGAACGAGTGCTCTGACGGACAACGACGCGTTCTCTCGCCATCAGGCGTCGAACATGCGTCCCGACGTCGTCAAAGACCTCGAACAGAAAATCGCCGCCGCCGGTGTCGAATTCATCTATTACATGCTTCCCACGATCGGCGCGAAAGTTGTGGCCAAGATGGTGCCCGCACGGCACCTACGACGCAACCTCGAAAAGGGCATCGCCCTTCACCGCACCGCCGTGGCCGACCTGCAGTCGACTCGCGAGGGCGAGCTCATCGGCGGCGGAATCGGTGCGCGAGAGATGATCGCCCTGCCCGACCCGGACACCTTTGTCGTATTGCCGTGGGATACGTCGGTCGCACGCATGTTGTGCCTCGCCTACGAGCCGATGCACTTCGCCGAGGTCGGCGGGCGACCCTTGGCGACAGATTCTCGTGGCTTGCTCATTCGGGCACACCACGATTTCACGCAGCGAACGGGGTACGAGGTGCGAAGCGGCACCGAACCCGAGATGATGTGGACCGGACCGGGACTCGAAGTCATCAAGAAGGAAGGTTCGAGCCCCGCCTACCAGGTCGAAAACCTCGAACGCATGCGACCGATTTTCAAACAGGTCGTTCGCTACGCGCAGGCGTTTGGTCTCGACATGATCGAGGGCGACTACGAGGACGACGGACAGTTGGAACTCAACTGGATGTACGACCGGGTCGAACTCACCTCGGACCGTCTTGTGACGTACCGCCAGATCTGCAAGCAGGTCGCGCGTGAACAGGGTGTCACGGCATCATTCATGCCCAAGCCGTTCAATGGTTTGATGGGTAACGGTTGCCACCACAACCTGTCTCTCTGGAAAGACGGCGCAAACGCCTGTGTTGAACCGGGAAACACCGAGATTCACTTGTCGGAGGTCGGGCGCTGGGCGGTCGGTGGAATGCTGACCCACGCCGCTGACTCCACTGCCATAATGGCGAGCACCGTCAACTCGTATAAGCGGTTCTGGGACGCCGGGCAGTTCGCCCCGAGTTCGCCCTCGTGGGGGCTCGATTCCCGCGCGGGAATGATTCGCATCTCGTCGATCGGGCGAATGGAATACCGCCAGCCCGACTCGAGCGTCAATCCTTATCTGTCCCACACGGCGCTCCTCGCGTCGATTGAGGACGGACTTGACCGCAAGATTGATTCGGGCGACCCGCTCACGATTGACAAACCGCGAATCGTAAAGTTCGATGTGATGCCGATGACCCTCGGCGACGCCATCGTGCAATTCGAGGGCAGTGACATCATGAAGAAGGCCTACCCACAAGAGTTGCGGAATGTCTTTATCGACCTGAAGAAAGACGAGTGGGCTCGCTACTGCGGGGTCATTACCGAATGGGAGTTTGCACAGTACTGGGAGACCCTCCCGTGAGCGCGGCAATTCGTCTGGCGTGCATCGACGCCGATGCGCCGCCGCTGTTCAACCTCAGCCCGGATGGGATTGTTCGCACAGGGTACGAACCCGCAGCGGCCGACCTCGTCGCGAGTGTGATGGGTTGCGAGGTTGAATGGGTCATCACCGGTTGGGACAACATGATTCCGATGGTTCAGAGCGGCGAAGTGGACGCGGTCTGGTGTGGGCAGGGAATGATTCCCGAGCGCATCGCACTGGTTGACTTCACACAGCCCTACGCGGTCTTCAACGAGACAGTGTTGGTTCGTGCCGACGACCCCGCCCGTTCGAACACCACCATGAACGGATACAAGGTCGGTGCGATTGCGGGAAGCGCCAACCTCAAGGTCGCACAGACCATCGTCGGAGCCGAGATTGTCGAATTCACGGGCCCGAGCGTCTTCGAGGACATGATTGCGGCACTGCGATCGGGAGCCGTCGATGCGTTCGTTGATGACGACGTCGTTATGATTCCGTTGGCCGACAACGATCCGGATTTCGTCGTGGCTTTCACGGCTGAAACCCGAAACCCGTGGGGTATCGGAGTCCAGAAGGGCAACGCCGAACTGTTAGGGGAACTCAACAGTGCGCTCGATACGGTCATCGCCGACGGTCGACTCGCGAAGGTGTGGAGCACCTGGATGCCGGACTTGGCGTTCCCTCTGGCAAAATAGGTTTCATGGCTCACAACATCACACCGAACGACGTCTTGCCCGAGGGCAACGCGTCGATGCCCAACGATGCACCGACCGTCGCGGTTGTGGTGTCACTCAATATCCCTGAGATGACGGACGAGGTGGCCGGACTCGTCGTTCGATTCACTCGTGTCGCACTGACCGAATTGAACAACGTCGGGGCAAAGATCGTGCTGTTGGATTCGAGCAAGTCGCCGCTCGATCCAGCGGCAATTGCTGACCTGGCCGACGGAGTTCTGTTTTTGGGCGGCGGAGACGTCGACGCACGAATCTACGGCCACACCGAACCGGTGAACCACGAGTACGGTGTCGACCGCGCGGCGGACGACTACTGCATCGACATCATCAACGCCACGATTGCACGGGACGCGCCGATGCTGTGCATTTGTCGCGGTTCGCAGTTGCTCAATGTGGCACTCGGTGGCGACCTCATTCCCGACATCGAGAATTATCACCCGCACCGCGGTGGCTCGGGCGACCCGATGTTTAAGGACGAACCCGTCATTCTCGAACCGGGCAGCAAGACACACGAGATTTTCGGTCGCGACCGTGTTGCGGTTCGCTCGGGGCACCACCAAGCCGTCAATCGAGTGGGCGAGGGACTTGTCGTCAGCGCTCGTGCCGAGGACGGAATCGTCGAGGGCACGGAACTGCCGTCGGCGCGGTGGGTTGTCGGTGTTCAGTGGCACCCCGAAGACGATGACGGTTCAGCGTCCGACCGTCGTGCCCTGTTTCAGGCGTTTGTCGACCAAACGAAACTGGTTCAGACCTCCCGCTAGACGTGCCGAGCCTGTGGCGCTGCCACGAGTTGTAGACCGAGTTCGGTTCCTGGGATTTCGCATCGGATGGCATCCTTCGGCAATGCAACGACACGATTTCCGACGAGAAAGCGACCGGAGTTTCCGAGGATGATCCGATCTAATTTCGACACGAGCGCGGCGTCCTCGGGAATTGTGCGCAGAATCGGCATGACGACGCGTTCTAATTCCCGCACCTCCGTGTCGCACCCAGCGGTGCCGATGAGTACCCCATCTAACGACAGCGGAACCATGCTGGTCAAAATGTAATTGTCCATCCCCGCGTAGTCGAGGTAAGGGCCCTGAATTGCTGGCTTTCCGGTCGAGACGACCTCGGCAAACCATTCGTAGGTCACGAAGTCATAGAAGCCGGGGTCCTCGGGCGAAAGGTTGAACACGATTCGTTGGGTTGAACCCGAGTCACCTCGTTGCCACCACCCGATCGACCCATCTTTATTTTCGATGATTCCCGGACCGACGACGATTCCAGCCGCCGTGGGGATCTCGTGCCGGCCCAGAAAGGCCGCGGCGGCAGGTTGAATTGCGCGCAGATTTCGTTCCGTCAAACTGGCTTTCTTACCACGCGAATCCCGAAGTTGGTTTTCGCACGCCGCCGCCATGACGGTCAAGTCGCCATAGATGGCGGTAAACCACTCACCAATCGCCTCACTCGCGCGTTCGAGGTCGCTGCGCGCCTTACTCATTCGTCGGACCAATGGGGTACAAAACATCGAGTCGAGCGGCAACCAATCGATAAAAGTCGCGTGAGATGTGCTCGCGAACGGCGCGCTCAGCGGCGATAAGGTCTCGACTTCGCAGGGCCGCAACAATGACCAGGTGATCGTTCATCGTCCAGTCCCTGTCGGCTTCGACCGTGAGAACGGTCCACATGATTTCAATCGATTCGGTCAACAATCGCATCTGCGTTGCCACGAGACGCTCGGACTGGGAAAGGACCGCAAGTTCGCTGTGGAATCTCATGTCGGCACGCACACAGGACTCGGTCGTTGTGGCCTCGCCCATGGTTCGAGCGATTCGTTCGAGTCGGTCGAAGTCGTGGGGGAATGCTCGTCCGATGATGAGTCGAACGGCAGCGAGGGCGGTAGCCACCTGTTCGTCCTCCATATCGCGCAATTCCGCCATGGACAACCTCAATAACCGCTGACGAAGTGACTCGAGATTCGTGCGGGGAGCACCGATGATGAAGGTGCCGCCGCTTCGCCCGCGCCGGGTCTCGATGATTCCTTGCTCGCGCAACGTCTGCAGAGCGTCGCGGACGGTGGCTGTGGCGACGCCGAACATGATGGCCAGCTGATTCTGGATGGGCAGTTGCTCGCCCTGACGAAGAAGTCCGAGAGAGATTGCGGTCGACAGGCGATCAACAATTGCCTCAGCACGAAGGACGTCCGGGAGTGGTCGGAAAACTTGAGCTTGAACACCGTTCAGGACACCCACGTAACCTCCAATCGCCTGAACTATTCAATCACGATACTGTGAATCGTTTAGGGATAAACGTATTTTCTTGTCAATGAACGACAATGAATGTATGCCCTTTGCCGTAACCAATCCCGCCACTGGAATCGTCGAACGCGAATTCCCTAGCGCCACGCCGGCGGACATCGCCGATGCAATTTCGCGCGCCGATGCGGCTCACACGACGTGGAGCGCAACGCCCCTCGCAGAACGCGCCGCAGTGCTTCAGCGCGTCGCGGATTTGTACCGCGAGCGCAAAAGTCATCTCGCCGACATCATCGCCCGCGAGATGGGAAAACCGGTACGACAGGGTCGGGGAGAAGCTGGTTTCGTCGGCGATATCTATGAGTTCTACGCCACCCGGGGGCCGGGGCACCTCGCCGACCAGGACATGCACCCGATGTCGGGTGGGCACGCGATTGTCCGCTCACAATCGCTCGGCGTTCTCCTTGGCATCATGCCGTGGAACTATCCCTACTATCAGGTTGCGCGTTTCGCCGGACCGAACCTGCTCCTTGGTAACACCATCATCCTCAAGCACGCGAGCAACTGTCCGGAATCGGCACTCGCGCAGGAACAGATTTTCCGCGATGCGGGATTGCCGGACGGCGCCTACATCAACCTGTTTGTCGAGAGCCGCGACATCGAGACAATCATTGCTGATCCGCGCGTTCAGGGCGTCTCGTTGACGGGAAGCGAGAAGGCAGGGGCCGCCGTTGCCCAAGCCGCCGGCCGTTCGCTGAAGAAGGTCGTGCTCGAGTTGGGCGGAAGCGATCCGTTCATCGTCCTCGACGACGAGAACCTTGACGCCACCATTGCCGCCGCGGCGTCGGGCCGGATGAGCAATGCGGGACAGGCGTGTACCGCCGCGAAGCGCTTTATCGTTCTCGATTCCGTGTACGACCGGTTCGTCGAGGGCTTCGCGGCCCAACTGCAGACCTACACCGTGGGGGACCCGCTCGATTCCGAAACGAAACTGGGTCCGCTGTCGTCGCTTGGCGCCGTAGAGGAACTGATCGGGCAGGTTGACGACGCCGTCGCCAACGGCGCGACTCTCGTGATGGGCGGTCATCGGGTCGGAGATGTCGGGTCGTTCATGGCGCCGACGCTGCTGACTAACGTCACGCCCGCGGCACGGGCGTTTAGCGAAGAACTGTTTGGTCCCGTCGCCGTGGTCTACCGCGTCGCGGACAAGGACGAGGCGATCGCGCTGGCGAATAATTCGGATTTTGGACTGTCCGGCGCAGTGTTTGGATCCAACCCTGACGACACCCGTTACGTCGCCGATCGACTCGAATCGGGCATGGTCTATATCAACGAGAACACCGACTCGCACGTCGACCTGCCGTTCGGCGGAATCAAGAAATCCGGTTTCGGTCGCGAACTGGGACACTTTGGGCTCGACGAATTCGTCAACAAAAAGCTGATTCGAACCGCAGCGCACTAATCCTGTGGACAACGCGAGCGGTACTCGTGCTGTCGCGAAAAACTTCGTCCATGAGCACGATGCCCGATCGAGGGAGCGCCAGCATCGAATTCATTGTCGCGTCCGTCGCCCTGCTCGTTCCGCTGGTGGCACTGACGGTCACCACGAGTCAGATCGCGTCAGCAACCTTCGCGGCAACGGCCGCCGCACGGCACGGTGTCCGAGCCTTTACGCGCGCTGAATCGACGAACATCGGGTTGGAACGAGTTCACGCCATTACGACTTTGGTCGCCGATGATCACGGCCTGACCGACACCTCGTCTCGATGGGAACTCGACTGCTCGAGGAGTAATTGTCTACGTCGGGGGTCTCTTGTCGAGTTGACGGTGCACCTTGATGTGCCGTTGCGCTTCATTCCAGCCCTGCCCGGCATCGACATCGCGCCACGAGTCACGGTGTCGCGCAGCGCAACGGCACGCGTTTCGATCACGTCGGTAAACAGGTGAGCGATCGCGGTTCTCTCTTGCCCATGGTCGCGGGGCTCGTGGCGCTGTGCGGCGTGGCGGTTGTGGGAATCATCGATTCGACTGATTTGGCGTTGGCACGAACGAGCCTGCAATCCACCGCCGACATGGCGGCGCTCGTCGGCGCTGAGTCATTCGATCCACTCACCGCGCAATTCGACGGAACATCGCTGGCCGTGCGATTAGTGAACCGTCAGGTTTGGCGTGCGGTCAGCGCATTTGTCTCCGAGTCAAGCGACGGAATTCACCTCGTGACTGCGTCAACGCCCGACTCGGTTACCGCTCGAGTGACGGTCCGGTCCACGTGGTCCCCGCCTCTCGTTAGCCAGTTCTTTCTGGTTCGAATCCAACTCGAGGCGACCGGGTCCGCACGGCCAAACATCGGGGCTCTAAGCGACGAAGGGTAGTCTGGAAATCTCATGATTTCGTTGGACGTTTCCGACCGCATCGCGGCACTTCGCTCGTCGTTCGCGGACATCGTCAGCGTCGTGGATTTGCCCGAACTGACGACTCGGATAACCGAGCTTTCTGAGAAGGCCCGTGCGACCGACCTGTGGGATGACCAGGCGTCGGCGCAGGCCGTGACCAGCGCCCTGTCCCATGCGCAAACCCAGCGGGACCTCGTGAACGACGTGCAACAACGCCTGGACGACCTCGATGTTCTTCTCGACATGGCGAAAGAAGCCGGTGACGACGATTCGGCGACCGAGGTGCTCAATGAACTCTTGACCCTCGAGTCAATAATCGGCACGTTGGAGGTTCAGACTCTTCTCGATGGCGAGTACGACCCGTTGCCTGCAATCGTCACGATTCGATCCGGTGCGGGTGGTGTCGATGCGGCGGATTTCGCCGAGATGCTTCTGCGGATGTACTTGCGCTGGGCCGAACAACACAAATACTCGGTGCGAGTGCTGGACACGTCCTACGCCGAAGAAGCGGGAATCAAAAGCGCGACTTTCGAAGTCGACGCCCCGTTCGCGTTTGGGACCTTGTCGGTCGAGGCGGGAACGCACCGCCTCGTTCGCATGAGCCCGTTCAACTCGGCGGGTAAGCGCCAAACGTCATTCGCCGCCGTCGAGGTCGTACCCCTGTTGGCGGCGACCGAAGTGATCGACATTCCCGACTCGGACATTCGCGTCGACGTTTTCCGTTCGTCCGGCCCTGGCGGTCAGTCGGTCAATACGACCGACTCGGCGGTTCGCATCACCCACCTACCCACGGGAACCGTGGTGTCGTGCCAAAACGAGAAGAGTCAGATTCAAAACCGCGCCGCGGCTCTTCGCGTCCTGCAGAGTCGCCTGCTGCTCATCCAAAAGGAAGAGGAAGCAAAAAAGAAGAAGGAACTCGCGGGTGTCATCACGGCGTCGTGGGGTGACCAGATGCGGTCGTATGTTCTCGCGCCGTATCAGATGGTCAAGGACCTTCGCACGAACCACGAAGTCAACAGTCCGCAAGCGGTCTTCGACGGCGATCTCGACGGTTTCATCGCGGCGGGCATCCGCCACCGCAAACAGAAGACGCACTAGTCGGTCGAGTGTCGCTCCACGCTGGTTGAAAGCCCGCGATTAGGCTAAACCCGATGATTCGTTTTGATGGTGTGTCCAAGGTCTACAAGTCGGGAAACCGACCCGCCTTGCACGACGCGACCCTCGAGGTAAAGCCCGGGGAGTTCGTTTTCCTCGTCGGTGCTTCGGGCAGTGGCAAGTCGTCGTTCTTGCGTCTCATCCTGCGCGAGGAGCGCTCGTCGACTGGACTCATTCACGTCCTCGGGCAGGATCTCGGTCGACTGTCGAATCGCAAAGTTCCCGCCTACCGCCGCAACCTCGGAGTTGTCTTCCAGGACTTCCGCCTTCTTCCGACCAAGACCGTGTTCGACAACGTCGCGTTCGCCCTTCGCGTCCTCGGCCGGAGCGAGGCCTACATTCACGACGCCGTCCCTGAGGTTCTCGGGCTCGTCGGTTTGGGGAACAAGGAAAACCGTCTTCCGCACGAGCTGTCGGGTGGTGAGCAACAGCGCGTCGCGATCGCCCGCGCGGTTGTAAACAAACCCGCAATCCTGTTGGCTGACGAACCGACCGGAAACCTTGACCCCGCAACCTCGGCGGGCATCATGGACGTGTTGCGTAACATCAACGCCGCCGGAACAACGGTTCTCATGGCCACCCACGACACCGCGATTGTGAACGACATGAAGCGCCGGGTCGTCGAGCTGAGTGACGGACGTATCATCCGTGACGAGGCGGGCGGTCAATACCAGACGCGCGCTAACCCGATTGTCAACGTTGATGACCCATTTCCCTCCCGCGCCGACTCGCAGCCCATCGCGATCGAACGGATTGACTTTGACCCGATTCCGGCATTCGACCCCATGACGCCGACCAGCGAAGCGGTCGACCTGAGCTACCTCGATCGACTCGAGGAAGACCCGCTATGAAAATGAGCTTCGTCTTAATCGAGGCGTGGAATGGTGTTCGGCGCAATATCTCGATGGTCGTATCGGTCATCTTGGTGACCCTGGTCTCTTTGACGTTCGTCGGATCGGCCGCGTTGCTGCAGCTGCAAATTGGCAATATGAAGTCCTACTGGTACGACAAGGCGCAGGTCGCGGTCTATTTGTGCACGCAGTATTCGACGCTCGGCGCGTGCGACCAGCAAGAGGCGAGTGCCGAGCAGATCGCCGCGGTCGAAACGCAACTGGATTCGGATACGCTCACTCCTTACATCGATGAGTGGTACTTCGAAAACCACGATGACGCCTACGCAAACTTCACCAAGCAATTCAAGGGAAGCCCGGTCGTTGATCTCGTAACCCCGGATCTGTTGCCCCAGACCTTCTGGGTGAATCTCAAGGACCCCACGCAGTCCGCCCTCGTCTTCGAGGCATTGGGTGGCATGAGTGGCGTTGAGTCGGTCATCGACCAACGGTCGTACCTTGACGGAATATTCTCGACGCTCAACGCCGCGAGTCTGACGGCGGTCGGTGTTGCCGTGTTGATGCTCGTCGCCGCCGCGCTGCTCATCGCGACGACAATCCGACTCTCGGCCTTCTCGCGTCGCAGGGAACTCGCAATCATGCGGCTCGTCGGCGCATCGAATTGGTTTATCCAAACACCGTTCATCGTTGAGGGCGTGGTTGCCGCGACAATTGGTTCAGTTCTCGCCTGTGGCGCAATCACGGGCATCGTCGTCTTCTTCGTCGACGGGTACCTCGCGTCCGCCCTGCCCACAACGTCATTCATCACGCTCTCTGATGTCTGGATTGTCTTCCCTGGGTTGCTTCTTGCCGGCGCGGTTCTCGCGGCGACGAGCGCCTATGTCGCCATTTCCCGTTACCTTCGCGTCTAGTCCGGATGTAAACTGGAGGGCTTGGACTCACCAGATGGCCGGAAAGGGGGTGCGCCATGCCAAAGGAACTCGGCGAAAAGGTCGTTGCGACGAACCGCAAGGCGCGCCACGATTACCATATCGAGGACACGTTCGAGTGTGGCCTCGCGCTGGTCGGTACCGAAGTCAAGGCTCTGCGTTTGGGCAAGGCGTCACTCGTTGACGGCTGGGCCCAGATTGTCGATGGTGAAATGTGGATGGAGTCGGTTCACATCCCCGAGTACACCCAGGGGACGTGGACCAACCACGCGACGCGGCGCAAGCGAAAGTTGCTGCTGCACCGCGCCGAAATCATCAAGATTAGCCACCGCATTCACGACGGCGGGTACACGCTCGTTCCGTTGAAGATCTATTTCAAGGACGGCCGCGCCAAGGTCGAGCTAGCCATCGCCAAGGGTAAAAAGGATTACGACAAGCGTCACACTCTGCGCGAAAAGGAAGACAAGCGCGAGGCCGAACGCGCGATGAAGTCGAAACGTCTGCGCGGGGAATAACGCACGTCGGAAGTGCGTTCTATACTCGTGAAGCACCCGAAAGGGTTTTGATAACTCAAGAGTGTGGAATGTGACTCGCCTCCCCACATGGGGATGATCGGTTTCGACAGTGCGTCTAAGCCGGAAAGAAGCGGGTCGAGGATGCAGGGTTATCTCGTAAACGCCCCTTGCAAACCAATAGGTGCCAACGCAAAGCGCACCGACTTCGCTCTCGCTGCCTAATAAGCCGCCATCGAAGTCCGTCAGACCGAGTTCCGCCTTCGGCTCGGATCCTGGCGCCATTTAGAGGGCTTGCTACGAACTTGTGTGTCAGGGGTTCGCGGGACATTAACTGATACTGGGCTCGTCGACTTAGGTGTTAGTGACAAATGTCGGGGCCGAGTAAAACGTCTTCACTGACTACACCCGTAGAAGATTCCGACTGTTCGTATTGGACGGGGGTTCAATTCCCCCCATCTCCACCATTTGGCTGGTCACATTCCACACAACCTTTTCACCGACAGAACGGAATCCCATGTCATTCGGCACAGCAATTGCAGCTTTTTTCTCTAAGTACGCCACGTTCAGCGGTCGCGCGCGACGCAGCGAATTTTGGTACGCGGTCTTATTCACGACTCTCGTCAGCGCTGTGATTGGCGCAATCTGGCCGGGCACGGCGGTCATTGTCGACGGAATGTCGTTCCCGCAATCCTCGCTACCGTCGAACCTGTGGCAACTCGCCATTCTGGTTCCGTCGCTGGCGCTCACCTGGCGTCGTTTGCACGACGTCGGGCGCAAGGGAACCTACTATCTATTTATCCTTCTCCCGATCGTGGGTTGGATCTTGCTGTTCGTTCAAATGGTGAAGGACAGCCAGCCGGGCGCCAACGCATTCGGCGAGCCCGTCAAATAACTTTTTTCACCTCGCGTGCCCCTGGCGAAAGTCGGGGGCACCCGTCGTTAAAGGGTGCGCGCGAAGGCGTTAAGGGCAGAACGGAATGCGATTGTTCCGATAGCGAGAACGAACGGCGCCGTCCACCAGAAGATGACCTTTGGTTTGAGGTGAACGTCCTCGAACCAGTCGAGGCGCGTCGTGGAGTCATTCAGTGCGGTCAACTCAAATCCCGCGGTGCCTCCCAGCACCAGACCGGTTTTTGTGACCACGCACAACGCACGGCCGCTTTTCGGGGGACGCGACTCTGTCACCGTCATGGGGTCGTCGAGACGAAGCGGCCCGAGATGGGTAAGCCCGACAAATTCGGTTCCTACCCCCGTCGTCTGCCTGGTTACGGTTACCACAGTGTTGGGAATCCACGCGGAATGAGATGGCCAATCCGTCAGGCGACCCCAAACGTGGTCGATTGAGTGGGGAAGTTCAAGCCGAATGCCGATGCGCGTCATGATGCTTCCAATCTACGACTCGACGGCTCACCCTGTTAGCCTGTGCTCGTGAAACTCACGTTCTCGGGCGACATGTTCGAGTGGCGCGGGCCGTCCCCGTTTTACTTTGTGCGTGTGCCAGACGTCGAGGCGGCGAGAATCGCCGGGGTCGCATCGATGGTCACCTACGGGTGGGGTGTGATCCCGGTGACAGTGACAATCGGCTCGTCGACGGTGACGACCTCATTGTTTCCCAAAGACGGTGGGTATCTGGTGCCCATCAAGAATTCGGTGAGGCTTCCCGAAAAGCTGTCCGTCGGCGACCTCGTCAATGTCACGTTGTCAATCGCGGTCTAGCGGTTGTTCTGTCTGAGTCGGGTCTGTCAGACTGAGGACGTGTCCACTCAGACCATTCCTTTTCGCGATGCACTCGCGTACTGGTGGAAACTCGGTCTCACGAGTTTTGGCGGTCCGGCTGGCCAAATCTCGATGTTGCACGACGAGGTCGTCGTCAAACGGCGATGGATCTCGGAGAAGCGTTTTCTGCACGCACTCAATTACTGCATGGTGTTGCCCGGCCCCGAGGCCCAACAGCTCGTCACCTACATCGGATGGCTCATGCACGGGGTGCGCGGGGGAATCCTCGCGGGGACCCTGTTCGTCCTGCCGTCACTGGTCATTCTCATCGCCCTGACGTGGTTGTACCTCGCGTTCGGAGAGACGGCAATCGTTATGGGCATTTTTGCTGCCATCAAGCCCGTTGTTGTTGCCATCATTGCCCAGGCGGTTTTTCGCATCGGGTCGCGGTCGCTTCGGCATCCAGCCTTGTGGGTAATCGCCGGAATTTCGACAATCGCGATGCTGATTTCGGGCGCTCTGTTTCCGCTCATCCTCGCGGTCGCGGTCGTGATCGGGATTTTTGGTTCGCGCATCGCACCCCACGTTTTTCAGGCTGGAAGTGGCCACACTCCGACTACCAACGCTGGTGGGCCAGCCATCATCGATGACGAGACGGCAACCCCGCCACACGCTCGAATCACGAGATGGCGTCTGGTTCGGACCGTCGCCGCATCGCTCGCCGCGTGGTTGTTGCCGGTGGGAGCGCTGTGGCTGAGTCTCGGTCCAGACAGCTCACTCGTCGAAATGGCTCTGTTTTTCTCCGGAGCCGCACTTCTCACGTTCGGGGGAGCGTACGCCGTCCTCCCCTACGTTTTCCATGGAGCGGTGAGCGCGGGATGGGCGACGCCCGCGCAAATGGTCGACGGCCTCGCGCTCGGTGAAACAACACCGGGACCACTCATTATGTTCGTCAGTTTCGTTGGTTTCGTCGGCGGTTTCGTTGGAGAATTCCTCGGTGCGGGCACGTCCTGGGTTTCGGGGGTTCTCGCGGCCATCGTCGCGACGTGGTTCACCTTCCTGCCATCGTTCTTTTTCATCCTGGCCGGTGGCCCCTACGTCGAGGCGACTCGGCACCGCACGGCGTTTGCCGGCCCGCTCACCGCCATCAACGCGGCTGTTGTCGGTGTCGTGCTGAGCCTCGCGTTGGTGTTCGCGCAGAACGTCTTTCTCCCCACAAACCAGTCACTCGATGTCGTCGGAATCACGATCGCGCTCGCGGCGGCGACGGCACTCTTTGGGTTCCGACGCTCGGTCATCGAGGTCATCGTGTGGGGGGCGTCACTCGGACTGGTCATGGGGTTGTTCGCCACGTTTGTTCGGTAGCGTCACACAGGGGCAACTCATAGAAAAACCCCCTAAACTCAAGTAATGAGCGCAAGTATCCTCACCCCTCTCACGTCCAACTACACCGAGCTTCTCGTCCGCGTCAAGGCAGCCGGCCTCTTGAAAAAGAATCCGAGTTTCTATGTCATTCGCCTCGCGGTCATCTCTGTCCTTGCGGTCGGACTGTGGGTTGCTGGAGGCTTTGTGGGGGCATCCGAACTTCACGACGGTCTTGTGATCGGCGTTGCGTTCCTCATCGCCGGATTGCTCGGAGTTCTCGGAGCCCAGTACGGCTTCATTGCGCACGAAGCGGCTCACCGACAGATTTTCCACAACAACAAGTGGAACGATTGGGCCGGACTGTTGCTCTCGAACCTGTTCGCTGGGCTGTCCTACGGTTTCTGGCTGCGGAAGCACAACAAGCACCACCAAAAACCGAACCAAATTGGCCAGGACCCCGACATCGCGATTCGCGTCTTGAGTTTCACGGTCGAGTCACGCGACGAGAAGCGCGGAATCGAACGCTGGATCTCGAACCGGCAGGGCTACCTGTTCCCGGCCCTGTTGTTCTTAACCGGGTTTGATCTCTTGCTTGATTCTTTCGCGGCACTCCGCCGCACCGATCGACCAATCGGAATCCGTATTCTCGAGTTTTCGCTCATGGTTGTTCGTCAGACGGCGCCGTACGTCATCATGGGACTCATGTTCGGCTGGCTGTGGGCGATCGCGCTGTGGATATTCATGATGATGATCTTCGGGTTCTTCATGGGCGCCGCGTTCGCACCGAACCACAAGGGAATGCCCCTCGTTCCGCGCGACGCCAAACTCGACTTCTTCGAACGCCAGGTCCTCACGAGTCGCAACATTCGCGGAAGCTGGCTCAAGGACAACCTCATGGGCGGACTCAACTATCAGGTCGAACACCACCTCTTCCCGTCGATGGCGCGCCCGTACCTCAAGCGCGCGCACGACATCGTCGTCGCGTACTGCGCGGACAAGAACATCACGCTGGTCGAGATGAACCTCATGTCCTCGTACAAGGCGATCATCGTCTATTTGAACAAGGTCGGCCTGAGCAATAACGCCGACCCGTTCGTGTGCCCAATGGTGGCGGACCTGCGCCCACGCTGGTAGTTTTCCGAGCATGACACTGGTCGATCGAGTGACTGCTCGGTTCACCGAGGTTGTCGGGGCTGACCCCCTCGGTGTGTGGTCCGCTCCCGGTCGAATCACCATCATTGGAGATCACACCGACTACAACGCGGGTTTGTCGTTACCCATCGCAATCGACCTCAGCGTAGTCGTCGCCGTCGGAATTCGGGATGACGGTAGGGTGCGCGTCGTCTCGCCCTTCGATGACACGACCACGGTCGAATTGGCCCGGTGTGTGCCGGGGTCCGTGAGCGGCTGGGCGGCCGTGCCGCTGGGAGTGTTGTGGGCACTCGGCGGTTCGCGCGGCGGAGCAACGGGATTGGACATCGTAATCGATTCGGATATCCCCGCCGGACAGGATTTTGGGGCCTCTTCGGCAATCGCGTGTGCCGTCGCCGTTGCGGTGAATGACCTGTGGGAAATCGACCTCGGGCGAATGGAATTGGTTCACGCGTGCCAACGGGCGGAACACGACATGGTCGGCACGCCGACGACGATGGTCGACACGGCGACGGCGATGTCCGGGGAAACCAATTCGGCGGTGCTCGTTGATTGCCAATTGGCCGAAGCCACGGCTGTTCCCTTTGCCCTTGCCGATGCTGGGCTCGCACTACTTGTCATTGTTTCGGACGAACATCGTTCGCCCGGCGGGGCAGCCAGTCAGGATCGACGCGCGTCGTGTCAACGAGCGGCTGTGTCTCTCGGAGTCGGGACGCTGCGGGACCTTGCTGTCAATGACCTGCCCCGTGTGCGCGAAACTCAGGACGAGGAAACGTACCGGCGGGTCCGCCACGTGGTCACCGAAAACGCTCGAGTGGCGGCGGTTGCTGAATTGTTATGGTCCGACGGTCCGCGTGCAATCGGCGACTTTCTCATTGCGTCGTACCTGTCGATGAGGGACGACTTCGATGTGCACAACGCGCACAGTGCCCGTGCGATCCACTCGGCGCAGCGGGCCGGCGCTCTGGGGGCACGGATAACGGGCGGGGGTCTCGGCGGGCTGGTCATCGCCCTCGTGCCAACCGAATTTGTGGCGTTCGTCGAGCGCAAGGTCCGCCAGGCCTTTACCGATGAACATCTCGGCGAACCCGAGTTGTTCGTGGTGACTCCATCGCGAGGCGCGCATCGCGTCCACTAACGTCGAGCGTCGGCGAGTGTTCCTGTTGTGCGCTGGGTCGGATCAAAAATGGCGCAATCGATGCCGCGGTCTCCGTTGGCCCAGGACGATTCGGTTGGGTAGTAGTACTGGAAATCCAGTGCCGAAAGACCGAAGTCAAGCCCGACAAACTTCGTGAACTCGAGTGCACATTTCTTGGTGCCCACGCTGACAAGATCCTCGACCGAGGGGTACGCGCTACCGTCGACAACCAGTGACGCGAACACCTCAAGGTCATGGGCGGAATCGCACTCGACAATTGGATTAGTCGAGTTGATTCCGTCTTCGAGGTTTTTCTGGTCGAGACAATCGCCAATCGTCAATTCAACGAGCCCGGTCGGGGCGAAGGTTGGTGCGGTCGTGGGTGTTGCCACGGGCTCCGGCGCTCCATCATCCGTGCCGATGAGTGCGGAAACCATCGTGCATCCCGCGAGCGAAAGCGAACTAATCATCACCACCGAGGCAATGCGAAGGGTCGCGAGAGTGACTGTGCGCACGGTCTAAGACTATCGAAGGGTCGACAGAACGGCGTCGTGCAGATGCCCGTTTGTTGCGCACGCGGTGCCGTGCCACGGTCCTTCGCGACCGTCAATATCGGTGAACCGACCACCGGCCTCTTCGAGAATCGGGATGAGGGCGGCCATGTCGTAGGGCTGAAGTCCGCATTCGGCCGCGACATCGATGGCACCTTCGGCGACGAGCATGTATGCCCACATGTCACCGATGGCTCGCGCCCTCCACGCCGATGTTGCGAGTGCAATCGCTTGGTCACCGCGACCCGCCTCAATCCACCCGGGAAGAGAGTTGTACGAGACGACCGCGTCGTCGAGAGACACAACCGAGCTCACCGACATGCGCTCTTCGTGTTTTCCCGCGCGCTGCGTATAGGCACCGTGGCCTGTCGCGCCCCACCAGCGCTGGCCCAGAGCAGGCGCGGACACGACGCCAACGACCGGAACGCCATCGACGGCGAGAGCGATCAGTGTTCCCCAAATCGGTACGCGGCGGAGGAAATTAGCGGTGCCGTCGATCGGGTCGATGATCCACTGACGATGGGGGCGGGCCTCGCCCTCCTGGTGACCGGTGGCACCGAACTCTTCCCCCAGGATTGCATCGTCCGGTCGGGATGCAGCAAGTCCTTCTCGAATTGCGTGTTCAACCTCGCGGTCCGCTTCGGTGACGGGAGTGCGATCGGGTTTCGTGGTGACGGTGAAGTCGTGAGACTCATATCGGCGCATTGACACGAGGTCGGCCATGGCAGCGAGAGAGCGGGCAAGAGCGAGGTCGTCCTGAAGGGTGATGGTCACGCTGTCAGGTTACGCCACGGAATCCAGCGACAAAATCAAGCGTTGGACCGAATCGAGTCGTGCCGCTCCTTCTGGACCGAGGGCATCGGCGGCAATGGCTTCGACCATGGCGCAGTCGTCGTCGCGGTGGTTGCATCCGCGGGGGCAGTCCTCGGCGATTGCGGCCAAATCGGTAAACGCCGCAAGGACAGATTCGGGGCGCACGTGCCCCAACCCGAACGAACGAACTCCGGGGGTGTCGATGAGCCAACCTCCGCCGGGGAACCGAAAGGATGCCGTTGACGACGAGGTGTGGCGGCCCCGCCCCGTCACGTCATTGACGACTCCGACGGCGCGTTGCGCGCTGGGAATGAGTGCGTTGACAAGGGTGGATTTCCCAACTCCCGAGTGACCGACCGCGACGGTCGTGTGCCCGACGAGGAGCTCCGCCAATTCGGCGAGGGGTGGGTCGTCTGAGCGCGACGTCACGACGGGCACATTGAGTCCGTGAAAGTGTGCGAGGAATTCGGTCGGATCCGCGAGGTCGGTCTTTGTGACGCAGAGAATCGGCAGAATTCCCGCGTCAAACGCGGCCACCATGTATCGGTCGACCAGTCGTTGTCGTGGCTCGGGGTTTGCCGCCGCGACAACAATGAGCATCCGATCGGCATTCGCCACGATCATTCGCTCGACCGTGTCGCTATCGTCCGCCGATCGCCTCAGAACGGTCGTGCGCGGCACGACGCGAACAATTCTCGCGAGAGTGCCGTCGCCCCCCGTCGTGTCGCCCACGATGTCAACGAGGTCACCGGTGACAATCGGAGTCCGCGACAATTCGCGGGCGCGCTTGGTAATGATTTCGCGCTCCTCCGGTGTTCCCTCGTCGGCGAGAGTCAAATATCGACCCCGGTCAACGGTGATCACGCGCGCTTCTATCGAATCGTCGTGTGCCGGCCGATTCTTGGTGCGAGGCTTGCTGCCGCGTTTCGGCGGGCGGACCTTGGCGGCCGTTTCGTCATAGTCATCGAAGCGGTCGGCGTCCTCCGGGAGCCAATTCATGAGCCGAGCATCGCTGTCCACATCACGGGGAATTCGGGAAGCGTCTTGGCGGTCGTGCCGATGTTCTCCACTTCAACTCCGTCGACGGCCAGACCGATGATGGCACCGGCGGTCGCCATGCGGTGGTCGTGGTAGCTCTGCCATGCACCACCGTGCAGCGTCGCGGGTGCGAGGTGGACGCCATCGGGTAATTCCGTTGCGCGACCGCCGAGCCGGTTGATTTCGGTCACGAGCGCGCGCAGTCGGTCGGTCTCGTGTCCACGAAGGTGGGCGATACCGGTGAACTTCGACGGCGTCGTGGCGAGGGCGGCGAGCGCGATGAGTGCCGGGGCCAGTTCGCCTCCGGTCGAAAGGTCCAGGTTCACGCCGTGGATTGGTTGTCCGCCGAGTATTCCTCGACCACCATCGACGGTGAGGCCCCGTTCGTCTCGCGCGACTACTGCACCGAACTCCTCGAAGTACCCGCCGAGGTCGTCGCCGACCTGAGTCGTGTTTTTCGGCCAATGGGGGATCGTGACCGTTCCCCCAGCAATCAGGGCGGCGGCGAGGAACGGCGCCGCGTTGGACAGGTCGGGTTCCATGTTGACGTCGATCCCCGAGATTGGCCCAGGCTCAACCCGCCAGACGCCGCGTTCCGGTTCCGTGACGGTGACTCCACGGGCTCGAAGGCACGCGATGGTCATCTCGATGTGGGGCAGGGAAGGAAGATGTTCGCCCGTGTGGCGGAGCGTGAGCCCGTTGGTGAAACGCGCGCCAGCGAGCAGCAGTCCTGAGACAAACTGGCTCGACTGTGAGGCGTCGATCGAGATGTCGCCGCCGACTACGTGACCCGTTCCGCGAACCGTGAAGGGCAGGGTTCCGCGACCGTCATCGTCGACCTCGACGCCCAACTTGCGGAGGCTGTCAATTGTCGTTGCCATCGGGCGGAGCCGCGCTCCATCATCGCCATCGAACGTCACCGATCCGTTCGCCAGGGCCGCAATCGGTGGCACGAACCGCATCACGGTTCCCGCTAATCCGCAGTCGATCGTGACGCCTCCGGTCAATTCCGCGGGTGTAACGAGTAACGTGTCTGACCCCCCGCCTAGATTGTCACGACACTCAACACCGAGTTGACCGAGAGCGTCCATCATGAGGGACGAATCTCGCGATCGAAGTGGGCGGTGAATCACCGAGGGACGATCGGACAGGGCGGCCAAAACCAACTCGCGGTTGGTGAGGCTCTTACTTCCCGGAATGGGAACGACGGCGTGGAGCGGGGAGGTCGCGCGCGGCGCGACCCAATTTTCGCTCTCTCGGGAATAAACGCGGGACGTCATTGGTTTCGACTCTACGCGAGGAACAGCCCCACAAGGGCAGGAGAAAAGGAGTACACCATAGAATCACGACTAATGGTTACCGATGAGACCCCCGAGGACAACGAAATCCTCGCTGGTGAAGAAGCAAACTCCGAGGACATTGTTATCCCGGGTTCCCTCGAGTGGGATCCGTCCGAAATCGAGACGAACTACGTCAACCGTGGCTCGTTCGAAGAGGTGTACAACTCGGTGTATCCCCGCTTGTACCGACACACGGTTTATGAACTCGACCGACTCTATCTGTCAAAGAAGCAGGTGGAAGAAGTGCTTCAGACCGCCATGGGGAAGGCCTATCAGAACTGGGACAAGTACACCCAGGGAACCTATGCGCTGGGCTGGCTCAAAAAGATCATCACGAACACCGCGTACAACCTTCTGCGCAAGGAAAAGAACGAGCCACTGTTGTTTGGCGACATGGGAATCGTCATGGACGCTCCCGCCTACTACGCGCGTAGCGCCGAGAGTTCCGTGATCGAATCGGTCACGTTCGACGAGATTCGTGCGTTGTTCGACGAGGTGCGCGAACCGTTCCGGTCCGCCCTCAAGCTGGTCATTCTGGAAGAAATGCCCTACCAGGACGCCGCCGACAAGATCGGGGTCCCGCTAAACACGATGCTCACCCGCGTGAATCGTGGTCGCACCATCCTCAAGGAACTCGTGCTCACACACAAGAGAGAAATGGGAATCTAATGGACATGAATCGCGATTGTGGCTGTGAGTCCGCCCGAAAGCGGATGGACATCCTCATTGACCGTGAATTGACGGAAATCGAATGTGGCGACGTGAGTGCGCACTGTGCGTCTTGCGAGAGTTGTCAAGCCGAAATTGTTGTCATGGAGAAATTGACCGATCGTTTCAGGGCAGCGTGTGCGGAACCCGCCCCGGAAAACTTGCGAATCTCGATTCTCAATTCGGTTACCAATCAGACTGGAATTGTCGACGCGTAAGACACCGGCCGATGTGGCTCGTTAGAGTCCGTGAAACGCGCCGTCCATTACGGCCGTGTGTTCCTCTGCCGAACGCTTCAATGACCCGGTTGCGGGGGACGCCGACGCTGGCCGTGAAACCACCCGCACGTTGTCCAGTCCGAGACGACGCATTTCGAGCGCAATGAACGGCCATGCACCTTGGTTCTCGGGTTCGTCCTGTACCCAGACGAGTTCGGCACCCCGGTGTCGGTCAACGATTGCCCGGATTTGATCGTCGGGGAACGGGTAGTACTGTTCCATGCGAACCAGTGCAACCCCGGATAGTGCACGTTTCTCGCGCTCGGCGAGGAGGTCGTAGTGAATCTTCCCCGCGTGAAGCAGGACACGGCGCGATTGGCCGTCGAGACTTCGATCGTCGAGCACGGGCTCGAACGTGCCGGTGGTGAAGTCGTCAACATTGCTCGTTGCCCCGCGAAGCCGCAACATCGCCTTCGGCGTAAACACAATGAGCGGACGTTGAGGTTGCGCGTACGCCTGGCGTCGCAGCAGATGGAAATAGGACGCCGGTGTCGACGGACGCGCGATGGTCATGTTGCCTTCGGCGGCCATCTGAAGGAATCGCTCGATGCGTGCCGACGAGTGGTCTGGCCCCTGTCCTTCGTAGCCGTGGGGAAGCAACAGGACCAACCCTGAGTTCTGTCCCCACTTCTGTTCCGAGGACGAGATGAATTCGTCGATGACCGTTTGTGCGCCATTGGCGAAGTCACCGAACTGCGCCTCCCACAGGACGAGTGCGTCGGGGTTTCCAACGGTATAGCCATATTCGTAGGCCATCGCGGCATATTCCGACAGGAGCGAGTCGTAGATGTAGAAGCGACCCTGGTTGTCGGACAGGTTCGTGAGCGGCAGCCACTCTTGGCCGTTCACGCGATCGTGGAACACGGCGTGGCGCTGGACAAAAGTGCCGCGCCGAGCGTCTTGACCAGCGAATCGCACCTTTTTGCCCTCGAGCACGAGTGATCCAAGGGCGAGGAGTTCGCCGAAGCCCCAATCGATGTCACCGCTGCGGCTCATCTCGATGCGCTTCGCGAGCAGTTGCTCGAGTTTGGGGTGGACCGAGAAGCCTTCGGGCGGTGCACCGTGTGCGTCACCAATGCGGTGGACGACGGACACATCGACCGCGGTCGACTGCGGGTGGCGCTGTACCTGGGATGCCGTCGCGGTCCCGCTCGAGATCCCGGTGGACGCGTCCTCGTCTTCGTGAGTAACGGTGAATGCTTGTTCCAACAAGGTGAGGAACTTGGCTTGAACGCCGTCGTACTCCTCTTGAGTGATGTCCCCGCGGCCGACGAGAGACTCGGCGTAGAGGGTACGAACCGAACGCTTGGCTTCGATGAGGTTGTACATCAGCGGCTGGGTCATGGACGGGTCGTCGCCCTCGTTGTGACCGCGTCGGCGATAACAGACGACGTCGATGACCACATCGTGTTTGAACTTTTGGCGGTAGCCGACAGCGAGTTTGGCGACGCGAACGACGGCCTCCGGGTCGTCACCGTTCACGTGGAAGATGGGCGCTTGAACCGACTTCGCGACGTCGGTCGAATACAGCGACGTGCGAGCGTCTTTCGGAAGCGTCGTGAATCCGACCTGGTTGTTCGCGACCACGTGAATAGTTCCGCCCGTGCGGTATCCGCGCAGTTGGGCCATCTGCATCGTTTCGATGACGACACCCTGACCTGCCATTGCGGCGTCACCGTGGACGAGAATCGGCAGGACCGTGAACGATGCAATCGGCTTGTGGTCTTGTTTGGCGCGGACGATGCCCTCGAGAACGCCGTTGACCGCCTCGAGGTGCGATGGATTGGCCGCGAGGTAGACAGGGATCTTTTGACCCTTGGCCGTGATGAATTCACCTTCGGTTCCGAGGTGGTACTTGACATCACCGGAGCCCTGGACCGTACTCGTGTCGGTGGTGCCTTCGAACTCGCGGAAGATCTGGCCGTACGTCTTGCCCGCGATGTTGGCGAGAACATTGAGGCGACCGCGGTGTGCCATCCCGATGTCGACCTCGTCGAGCTCGAAATCGGCCGCATCTTGGATGATTTCGTCGAGCAGGGCGATGATCGATTCGCTACCCTCGAGCGAGAAGCGTTTTTGCCCGACGTACTTGGTCTGCAAGAACGTTTCGAACGCTTCGGCCTGGTTCAGGCGGTCGAGGATGCGCATCTGTTCGTCGTGTGTCGGCTTCTGATACGGCTGTTCCAGAATGTCCCGGAACCACTCGCGTTGTTCGGGGTCTTGAATGTGTGTGTATTCGACGCCGACTGTTCGACAATACGAATCCCGCATGAGTCCAAGAACTTCGCGCAGCAACATGGTGCGCCGACCGGCGAGACCGCCGACGACGAACTCGCGATCAAGATCCCAGAATGTTAGTCCGTGGTTCTCAATTTCGAGATCGGGGTGCGTGCGCTGCTGGTATTGCAGCGGGTCGATGTCGGCCATGCGGTGTCCGCGAACACGATAGGCGTCGATCAGTTCCTGCACGCGTGCGGTCTTGTTGATCTCGTCCGAGACATCGACCTTGATGTCTTGCGACCAGCGAATCGGCTTATAGGGGATGCGAAGCGCCGCGAAGATGTCTTCATAGAAACCGTCGTCACCGATCAAGAGGCCATGAATGATCTTGAGGAACTCGCCGGATCCCGCACCTTGAATTACGCGGTGGTCGTAAGTCGACGTCAGTGTGATCGTTTTCGAGATACCAAGGTCGAAGAGCACCTTTTCCGACGCCCCCTGGAATTCGGCCGGGTAATCAAGAGCGCCGGCGCCGATAATGCAACCCTGTCCGCGCATAAGGCGAGGCACCGAGTGAACGGTCCCGATTCCGCCCGGGTTCGTCAAGGACACCGTGTTCCCCGCAAAGTCATCGGCAGTGAGTTTGTTGGCGCGCGCGCGAGCGACGACGTCTTCGTAGGCCTCAAGGAAGTCGGCAAAGCTCATCTGCTCGGCCTTCTTGATGCCGGGGACAACAAGCGCCCGACTACCGTCGGATTTGGGAATATCAATCGCGAGCCCGAGATTGATGTGGGCCGGAACGACCACGGACGGCACAGCGTCCGGCTCGTCGTAGAACACGTTTTGTGACGGGAATGTCTTGAGGGCGCGAATCATGGCCCAACCGATGATGTGGGTGAACGACACCTTTCCGCCTCGAGCTCGGCGGAGGTGATTGTTGATGACGATTCGGTTGTCGATCATGAGCTTGGCGGGAATCGTGCGAACGCTTGTTGCTGTCGGGACGGACAGACTCGCGTCCATGTTCGCGGCGAGGGCTTTCGACATTCCCTTGAGCGACGTGACCGAGTTCTCGTTGGTCGAATCCGACGGGCGAGATGTTCCGGGTGCCTCCGCCGGAATTGGCGCTGTGGCCGGCATAGCCGAGGTCGTGCGCGACGCGGGTTGAAGTGCGGTAATCGGTCCGGTCACGTTCGGGTCGAACGCGGGGGCTTCTGTGGCGGGGGCTGGGTTCGGGGTGGAGGGAGCCGCGCCACCAGCCAGTTTAGCCGCGTAGTTCTCGAGGGACTTCACCCACGCCGGGTCAACCGAGGTTGGGTCTTTCACCCACGCCTCGTACATTTCCTCGACGAGCCAATCGTTGGCTCCAAAATCGTCAGCACTCAGGTCAGTAGTTCCCTCACTCGACACTGTGAATTGTCACCTCGTTGCTGGAAATTCGACGGCAGGCGCATGCTACCGAGTCCTAGCCTAGTCCCGTCGCTAGGCGGTTTGCGCACCTCCGATAACGCGCTCCACAATCTATACTTAATGCATGGATCTCCCGCATAGTCAGTTGACACCCACCAACAGTTTCACGGCGGGTGTCTTGTGACCGAATGGGGATTGATTGGAATCGGCGTGCTACTCACTGTCGGCACCGGATTCTTTGTCGCTTCAGAGTTTGCGCTCGTTTCACTCGATCGCGCCGACCTCGAGGCACGTCGCGATGCCGGAGAAAATGGCTTTTCCCTCGCGATTCGCGCTCTGAAGCGCACATCGACGCACTTGTCATCTGCCCAACTCGGGATCACAATCACCACACTGTTGACGGGATGGTTGATGGAACCCGCCATCGGCAGGCTTCTGTCGCCGATGCTGTCGGCATGGGGCCTCACCACCGGTGTCGTTGATGCGGTGTCGTTGGTTGTTGCGATAGCTATCGCGACGATACTGTCCATGATTGTTGGCGAATTGGCTCCCAAAAACCTCGCGCTGGCCATTCCGCGCCGGGTCATCAAAATTGTCGCGCCGTTCCAACTCGCCTTCACGTGGCTGTTCGCACCTTTCGTCGGCATCTTGGTGAAATCCGCGAACCTCATTGTTCGGGCCCTCGGCGTCGAACCAAAAGAAGAACTGTCGTCGGCGAGGACCGCCGAGGAATTGGCATCCGCCGTTCGCCACAGTTTGATGCACGGAACCATGGAGGAAGACACCGCGACCCTGTTGGGTAAAGCGTTGTCGTTCACCAACCACGAGGCTCAAGACATCATGACCCCGCGCACGCGTGTCGCCACGATTCGGGTGGGAGACTCGGCTGACGATGTCATCGCCTTGACACGCAAGACGGGGTATTCGCGATTCCCAGTCATCGACGAGGACGCCGATGACATCGTCGGAATCGTCCACGTCAAGCACGCGGTTGCCGTTCCGCGGGAACGTCGTTCCGAAGTGCCTGTTGGCGCATTGCAGGGTGAGGCTATGCGAGTGCCCGAAACGATGCATCTCGACGTTCTCCTCGGTGAATTGCGGCAGGGCGGCTACCAGATGTCGATTGTGGTCGACGAATATGGCGGCACCGCGGGAATCGCAACGCTTGAGGACCTCATTGAAGAATTGATTGGTGAAGTCAGTGACGAACATGACCGAACTAAAGCGGACGTGGTCAAAACAGGGAACACCGTGACGTTCCCCGCTTCGCTTCGACCGGACGAACTGCGCGAGCGTGCCGACATTGACGTTCCCGATGATGGCCCCTGGGAGACAGTCGGCGGGTTCCTGTTAAGCGAATGGGGCTATATTCCCGAGGTCGGTGCAATCCTCGATGCCTGCGGTGGACAGTTCGTCGTCGAACGAATGGACGGTCGCCGAATCGATCGAGTCCGGTTCATCGTGACGGGGGAACCCGATGAGTGATCTCGAAGGAATCATCTGGCTCGTCGTGTTGCTCTCGGTCAACGCGTTCTTCGTCGGTGCCGAGTTTGCGGTGATTGCCGCACGTCGTTCCCAGATTGAACCACTCGCCGAGGCGGGTTCGTGGGCGGCAAAGGTCTCGCTTCGCGCAATGGAGCGAGCGTCCTTCATGCTCGCGACGAGTCAATTGGGAATCACCGTGTGTTCCCTCATGATTCTGAGCGTTTCGGAACCCGCGATTCATCGCCTGTTCGAAGGATTGCTGTCCGGGACACCACTTCCCGAGGACGTGATTTCAGTCACGGCACTCATCGCGGCAATCCTTATCGTGACCGTGCTTCACGTGGTCATCGGAGAGATGGTTCCCAAAAACATTGCGTTCTCGGTGCCCGATAAGGCGGTTCTGATTCTGGCTCCTGCCCTGTCCGCCGTTGCCTGGCTTTTCACGCCGGTCATCGCGTCACTCAACGCGATGTCGAATGTCTTGGTGCGAATGACGGGGACGGAGCCGAAAGACGAGGCCCAGTCGGTTTACACCCTCGAAGAAATGGCGACCATCGTGCAGCAATCCCAAAAAGAGGGGAAACTCGACGACCTCGCAGGTGCTGTTTCGGCGACGATCGAATTCACGACGAAAAAGGTCGAAGACATCACGGTTCCGTTGTCCGAAATTGTGACCCTGCCGGAAGGCGCGAGCCCGAGTGACGTCGAACGCGAAGTCGCACAACGTGGGTTTAGCCGCTACATTCTTCTCGACGCGGCGGGCGAGCCGTCCGGCTACGTCCACCTGAAGGACATCCTGGGGCGTGACGATGACGAGGTCGATGAGCCAATTCCGCTGAAGCGGATTCGCCTGCTCGTGTCGTTGTATCGCGGGCTCGATCTCGAAGACGCCCTCGCTACGCTGCGTCGGACCGGTTCTCACGTTGCACGCGTATCGGATCGCAGCGGTGCAACGGTTGGCCTCCTGTTCCTCGAGGACATCATCGAGGAACTCATCGGCGAGGTCCAGGACGCGACGCGACGCCGTTAAGGCTGGGCGCGCAAATACTGGTCGGGCCAGTATGGAAGCGAGTAACCGAGTGCTGTCGAGGCACGCAGTGGGAAGTGCGGATCGCGCATAAGTTCGCGGCCCAACATGACGGCGTCCGCCTTGCCTGATTCGACAATCTCATTCGCCTGTTCGGGAAGAGTGATGAGGCCGACGGCGTTGGTCGGGATATCGGCGGTTCGACGAATCGTGTCCGAGAATTCGACCTGATAACCAGGCCCTGTCGGGATCGGAATTCCGGCGGCGATACCTCCCGTTGAGATGTCGATGAGGTCAGCGCCGTCGTCGTGAATCCAACCGGCGACGGTCGCCACGTCGGTCACCGTGATGCCGCGCTCGTCCCAGTCCGTAGCGCTGACGCGCGCGAACACGGGAACGGTCTCGCCGACGGCGTCACGAACAGCGCGCACGACTCGGCGAAGCAATCGGGCGCGATTCTCGAGGGACCCGCCGTATTCGTCGGTTCGCTCGTTTGCGATGGGGGATAGGAATTGGTGGAGCAAATACCCGTGTGCAGCATGAATCTCGACCAGATCGAAGCCCGCCGAGATGGCCCGCCGCGCGGCATCGGCCCAGTCGTCCACGATGGTGTCAATGCCCGCGGCATCCAGTTCGACAGGAACATGATAATCGCCGAACGCCGCGGCGCTGGGGGCAACGGTCTGCCAACCACCCTGGTTGGCAGGAGTCGAATCCTCGTAGTCCGCACCCCAGCCCGGGGCCGTCGAACCCTTGCGGCCGGCGTGCGCGAGTTGTACTCCCGCGGGTACGCCCTGTGAATGAATGAAATCGGTGATGCGTTTCCAGGCGGTAACCTGCTCGTCGTTCCAAATGCCCACGTCGTGAGGAGAGATGCGGCCCACGGCGTTGATGCTGGTGGCCTCGGCCATGACGAGACCAGCGCGCCCGATTGCGAATGAGCCCAGATGGACCATGTGCCAGTCGGTGGGAACGCCGTCGAGACCGGCGGAATACTCGCACAGTGGCGATAACCAGATGCGGTTTCGGAACGTCACACCGCGAATCGTCAGCGGCTGGAAAAGGGCGGGGATACTCATGAGACTCCTTTGGACAGATTGACAGTTTATGCCGAGCGCTGTGCGGAATAGGCTGGTGACATGGGGGTCGAAACTTTTCAGGAGAGCGAAGCTGCTCAGGAGTATCGCGCGCCGACGGGAGGCGATCACAAATACTCGCGTGGCGTGCTCGGGCTCGCGACGGGATCGACGGCCTACCCCGGTGCCGCGTTGCTCGGAGTCGACGGCGCGCTCTCGACCGGGATTGGCATGATTCGTTACGTCGGCCCCGAAGAAGCCACGCGTCCGCTTCTCGTTCGTCGACCCGAGGCCGTTCTCGGGGCGGGACCGGTGTCCGCCTGGCTTGTGGGCTCTGGTATGTCCGACACCGATTCGGAGTCGATGAATCGAGCGCGTCGCGCCTTGGATGAGGGTAAACCGACCGTCGTTGATGCCGGTGCTTTGAGCCTGTTGCCTCACGCAGGATTTATCGTGGCGACACCCCACGCGGGCGAGATGGCGAAGGTTTTTGGAGTGTCCCGCGAAGCGGTCGAGGGAGCGCCGGCCGAATATGCGCTGCTCGCCGCCTCCCAGTGGAACGCCACCGTCCTCCTCAAGGGTTCGACGACCTATATCGCCAACCAATTCGCCGACGAGTTTTCGGTGTCGCTGGCGACGCCCTGGCTAGCCATTGCCGGGGCGGGCGACGTACTCGGGGGAGTCCTCGGGTCGATGGTTGCGACGCGCGCCGCGGACATTGGTGCCGATGAACGAGTTCTCGCGCGAATCGCTGCGTCGGCCGTCGTTATTCACTCGCTCGCGGCCCAGGCCGCGTCAGCCGGCGGCCCGTTCCTGCTCGATCAACTCGTCACGCAGATTCCGGCAGTGATTCGCAACCTTCTCGCACGATGAGATATCCGCGGACATCCGCGGTCGCGCCATCATCGCAACAGTGTTGCATTTAGGCATTGAGAAGTTGGCGTATCAATTCGCCAACCTCGGCATCGGCGATAAGGAACGCGTCGTGTCCATACGGTGACGACATGACGTGCGCGTCGCGGCCGCCCAGGTGGTTGGGCAGACACTCCGCCAACGTCACTTGCTGTTCGAGCGGGAAGAGCCGATCCGAATCGACCCCGACAACGAGAGAGCGTGCGGTGACGGTTCCGAGAACATCCTTGAGTGAACCTCGATCTCGCGTCACGTCATGCGAACTCATGGACTCGACGAGAGCGATGTACGAATTGGCGTCGAAGCGGCGGGTGAACTTGTTCCCGTGGAAGTCTAAATAGGACTCGACGGCGAAGCGTCCGCCCTCACCGAGAGGGCTAATGCCGCTCTGCCACGCGCGATCGAAACGGTCGTTGAACTCTGCCGGCGACCGGTACGACAACATCGCTAGGCGGCGAGCGAGTGAGAGGCCGCGATAGGGGCCTTCCTCGTTCTCGTAATAGTCCCCTCCCGAAAAACACGGGTCCATTCGAATCGCTTCGATTTGGACGGAGTTCAGAGAGATCTGGTCTGCGCTGGTCACGCCACAGGTGGCCAGCAGTGCGAGTCGTTCAACCTCGTCGGGGTACATGACGGCGTACTCGAGGGCGCTCATGCCCGCGGCGCTTCCGCCGATGACGGCGGCCCAGCGGGCAACACCGAGATGTTCGGCGAGTTTCTTCAAGGCGAGGGTCTGGTCCCGAACGGTGAGGTACGGGAATCGCGATCCCCATTCGCGTCCGTCGCTGGTCACGGTGGACGGACCGGTCGAGCCCTGGCACCCACCGAGAGTGTTGGGGCAGATGACGAACCATTTGGTCGTGTCGATCCCGAGCGCATCACCGACGACTCCGCCCCACCAACCGTCGGTTACGTGTCCCGGTCCGGCGGCTCCGGAAACGTGGGAATCCGCGGTGAGCGAATGAATAATAAGAATGGCGTTCGAGAGGTCGGCGTTGGGCGTTCCCCAGGTTTCATAGGCAAGCCGTGCACGAGGAAGCGTCGATCCGGATTCGAGCGGCAGGTCGCCCAATTGCGCGAATTGGCGATTTCCGGGGTGGTCGCCGTCACGCCACGCGCCCGTCACGGGTGGCGCACCGAGGGCGCGAACGGTCCCCTCGGTCACAAAGGCCGAGGGGACTGTCTCTTCCGACGTCTGCCAATCCATAGTTCGCCTAGTCTCTCACGGCCAACGATGCGCGGGGTCGTACCCTAGCGAACCGACCCCGCACGCAGAGAGGAACTATTTGGCTTTGCGCGCAGCGGCGAAACCGGCGTCGAGGTCGGCGATGATGTCATCGATGTGCTCGAGTCCGACCGAGAGGCGAACCAGTCCAGGTGTCACACCGGCGCTGAGTTGCTCTTCGGGCGAGAGCTGCGAGTGGGTCGTCGACGCGGGGTGGATGATGAGCGAGCGAACGTCACCGATGTTTGCGACGTGGCTGAACAGTTCGGTCGACTCCACGAGCGCCCGACCGGCTTTCACGCCGCCCTTAAGTTCGAACGAGAGGACCGCCCCAGCACCCTTGGGCGCGTACTTCTGACCGGCCTTGAACCACGGGCTCGATTCGAGTCCCGCGTGCCACACGGTGGCAACATCGGGGTGAGCGTCGAGCCAACGCGCAACGGCGTTCGCGTTCTCGACGTGTCGATCCATACGAAGTGACAGCGTCTCGATGCCCTGCAGAATCGCCCACGCATTGTCGGGCGCAACGGCCGCACCGGTGTCGCGCAGCAACTGAACCCGCGCCTTGATGATGTAGGCGATTCCGTCACCCAGAACGGTCGTGAACGACGCGCCGTGGTACGAGGGGTCGGGTTCGGTCAGTCCGGGGAACTTTTCGACGTTCTTCGACCAGGCGAACTTTCCGCCATCGACGATCGCACCGGCAACGACGGTTCCGTGACCACCGAGGAACTTGGTGGCCGAATGGATGATGATGTCGGCTCCGTGCTCGAACGGACGAATCAGGTAGGGGGTGGCAATGGTGTTATCCACGATGAGTGGCAGTCCAGCGTCGTGAGCGACCTTGGAGACGCCCTCGATGTCGAGGATGTTGATCCGCGGGTTTGCAATCGTTTCTCCGAAGAGCAACTTGGTGTTGGGGCGAACGGCAGCCTTCCACTCGTCGAGGTTGTCCTGATCGTTGACGAAGGTCACCTCGATGCCGAGCTTCGCGAGCGTGTAATGGAAGAGGTTGTAGGTTCCGCCGTAGATGCTCGACGACGAGACGATGTGGTCGCCAGCACCCGCGATGTTGAGAACCGCGTATGTGGTCGCAGCCGAACCCGATGCAACCAAGAGCGACGCGGTTCCACCTTCGAGGGCCGTGATGCGCTTCTCGGCGACGTCCTGGGTCGGGTTCATGATGCGGGTGTAAATGTTTCCGAACTCGGCGAGCGCAAAGAGATTCTTCGCGTGGTCAGAGTCGTTGAAGACATATGCGGTAGTGCGATACACGGGGACGGCACGAGCATTCGTGACGGGATCTGGCGCGGCGCCCGCGTGAATCTGCTGGGTTTCAAATTTCCACGACATGTGGGCTCCTTCGATTGGGTTCCCTTCACAGTAGGGAGAGCGCCACGCCGTTTCTACCCATGATGAAACAGAGCGTAACGAAAGGGTTAGTCGCGCGCGAGTGACTTCTGCATCATGACAACGCCAATCCACTCGCCGAACTTGCGGCCAACCCCGTCCATTTGGCCCACGCGCGCAAAGCCCGATTTGTCGTGAAGTCGAATCGATGGGCTCGCGTCGGGTGTGTTGGCGATGACCGCGATGACCTCGCGAACGCCGGCGATTGCCCCGAGTCGACAAAGTTCTTCCAGCATCGTTCCGCCGATTCCATCGCCGCGCGCGTCATCGCGCAAATACAGTGTGTTCTCCATGGTCGTGTCGTACGCCGCCTTCTCGCGGAATGTTGACAGGTACGCGTAACCGACGAGTTCGCCGTCATGTTCGGCGACGATGAACGGCATTCCCAGCGCCGTGACCGCGTCGATCTTGCGGGCCATGTCTTCTGGTGTCCACGAATCGAGGTCAAACGTGACGTTCGAGGTCGAGACGTAGTGGTTGTAAATGTCGACGAGGGCGGGCGCGTCCGCATCGACGGCCGGTCGAAAGGACACTCCAGTCATGTCGAGAGTCTAAACGCGCCAGTCGACCGCCGCGCCTCCCTGGGCGACGAGGGATGCGTTGATCTGCGAGAACGGACGCGAGCCAAAAAAACCTCGGTGTGCGGAGAGCGGAGAGGGGTGGGCAGACTCGATGAGGTCGACTCCGTTCAACAGCGGCGCCGCCCACTGCGCCTCGCGACCCCACAACACTGCGACGAGGGGTCCACCGCGTTCGGCGAGTGTGTGGAGCGCTGCCCCCGTCACGTCCTTCCACGGCCATGATCGATGCGACCCGGCTTCGCCCGCGCGTACGGTCAACGACGCGTTGAGAAGCAACACGCCCTGGTCCACCCACCACGACAGATCGCCGTGTTCCGCGGGCTCTATTTCGAGGTCGTCCCGCAGTTCGGCATAGATGTTCGAGAGACTTCGTGGCAGAGGGCGAACGTTTCGGTTCGTTGAAAACGCGAGCCCGACCGCGTGCCCGGGGGTCGGGTAGGGGTCCTGGCCGAGGATGACAACTCGAACGGAGTCGATCGAAACGCGAAATGCGCGGAAGATTTCGGCGCGGTCCGTTGCGTGGGTTATGCCGGCGACGCGTTCAACCTCGAGTCGATTGACGATGTCGGCGATTGCGTCGGACGCATGAACGAATGCAGGCAGCCAACTGGGATGGACACCCGCAAGGAGGTCCGAGTTCACCGCCTAGTTGTAGTTCGCGCTGTGAACGGCGTTCGCAAGAGCGATGATGGCAAGAAATGCCGCTTCACCGCCATCCGACGACAGCACCGAAATCCAGGAATCGCTCGCGATGACGTTGTAGTTCGCTGTGGTTTGACCCTCGCTGACGCCAAGAATTCCGAAGGTTACATCGCCGCGTTCGTCCATCGCCTGCGCGAGTCCCTGAGCAGCAAGGCCAGCGATGACCTCCGAACGGCTTGTGGCATCAAGCGGCACGGCCGACACAAGCACAGCAACACGGAGCAGGGTGAGATCTTCGTTGTCTGTTCCGAAGTAACACGAGATTCCGCCGGCGCTCATTTCCGGCGTCGGTTCGGTAATGAGTTCGTTGCCGTACTTTCCGCCAGGTCCGGCCAGCAAGACCATGCCGTCGGCGGCAAAGGCATCGAGCTCTGAAGCCGGCAAAATGCCGGTGCAGTCGGCGGGCATCGAGAAGAACTCGGTTTGGACGGGGGTTTCCGTCGGATCAGCCGTTGGTTGCGTCGTCTCGGTCGGATTCGGCCCTGCCGTCGGAGCCTCACTCGGACTGCAACCTGTCAATGCAAGCATGACGATGGCGATGGTCGCAACCATTTTCGCAAAACCCAAACCTGAGTTCGACTGCATAGCACAGAATATACTCCCACAACGTTCAATTACCGGTGAAGGTTCTCTGACGATTTGATTACGATAAATTGTCATCGACACAAGGTGATTGTCTCGGTATTCTCTGCCCAGATCGCTGACGGGACGGTGTCGCCGATGAGAGTTAACAGGGATTGAGCGTCTAGGGCGTCTCGTTCGATTTCGGCGAAGTTGACCGACACGATTTCGGTGGCGTCGGTGAGGGTCGTGTCGAGTCCGCGCAAATCGAGATCGGCGAGTTTTGGAAGCGTGCCAACTGGGCTGTCGACGCCTCCAATGTCGCCGCGCAAGCGATCCATCATCCACTTGACGACACGAACGTTGTCGCCAAAACCTGGCCACAGGAATCGCCCACTCTCATCGCGCCGGAACCAGTTCACGTGGAAGATTCGGGGAAAGCGCCCAGAGACACGGAGGCGCTCGCCGATGGACAACCAGTGTGCCCAGTGGTCACCGACGTTGTACCCGGTGAAGGGCGCCATCGCGAACGGGTCACGGCGAAGTTCGCCAAGGGTTCCCTCGGCCGCGGCGGTGCGCTCCGACGCCATCGTTGCACCGAGGTAAACACCGTGAGACCACGAGCGGGCTTCCGTGACGAGGGGCATGGTGTCAGATCGCCGACCACCAAAGACAATCGCGTCAACGACAACTCCGCGCGGATCCGCCCAGTCGCTCGCGGTGGTCGGGCACTGGTCAATTGCGACGGTGAACCGCGAGTTGGGGTGTGCCGCGGGCGTTCCCGATTCCGGCGTCCAATCCTGGCCGGTCCAATCGGTGAGATGTGCGGGCTTTTCTTTCGTGAGTCCCTCCCACCAGACGTCACCATCATCAGTCAATGCAACGTTCGTAAAGATGGTGTTACCCCAGAGCGTTTGAATGGCCACGGGGTTGGTCGCGTCGCTCGTTCCCGGTGCGACTCCGAAGAACCCAGCTTCAGGGTTGATGGCGCGCAACAAACCGTTCTCATCGATCCACATCCAGACGATGTCGTCGCCGAGAGTTTCGACCCGCCATCCCGGAAGAGTCGGTTGCATCATCGCGAAGTTGGTTTTGCCGCACGCGCTCGGGAACGCTGCCGCAATGTGCGCGACCTGACCCTCGGGTGACGTGACTCGGACGAGCATCATGTGTTCGGCAAGCCAACCCTCATCGCGGGCCATCGCCGACGCGATGCGCAACGCGAAGGACTTCTTTCCCAACAACGCGTTTCCGCCGTAGGCCGAACCGAACGACCAGATTTCCCGGGTCTCAGGGAAATGGCTGATGTATTTGGTCGAGTTGCACGGCCACGGGACGTCGACCTGACCATTATCGAGAGGCGCACCGACTGAGTGAACCGCCCTCACCCAATCGCCGCCGCCTTCGATGACGTCGAGTGCGATGCGACCCATTCGAGTCATCGTTCCCATCGAGACAACGACATAGGGCGAGTCCGTGATCTCGACCCCGACGCGGGTGACGGGAGAGCCAGTCGGCCCCATAAGGAACGGAATGACGTACATCGTTCGGCCGCGCATCGATTCGCTAAAGAGTGCGGACAGCGTCGATCGCATGTCGTCGGGATCGTGCCAATTGTTGGTCGGACCGGCATCACGCTCGGACTTGGAACAGATAAACGTTCGTCCCTCAACACGGGCGACATCGTCGGGGTTGCTCCTCGCGAGGAACGAATGTGGGCGAAGCTCGTCATTGAGCGGGATGAGGGTCTCGGATGCGACCATCTCGGCGATGAGTGCCTGGCGCTCGCCGAGTGAACCGTCACACCACTGAATCTTCGCCGGTTTAGACAGGCGAGCGATTTCGGACACCCAGCTAAGAAGATCCTCCCGGGTGGTCGTCGTCTCACTCGCAGATTCGGCAGCGGGGGACTCGGTGCGGGTCGACATTGAGGGCATGATTACAGAATTCTCCTAAAAATGCCAACACGCCGAGAATTTGTGACGAAAGAAATTGCTTTATTGCGTTTTATGAAATTTTTTGCGTATTCTGGCACGATGAACATGTCCCCAACCCTGGGCCGGCGAATCCGGCACTTCCGCCAGCGCGCCAATCTGACGCTCGACGCCCTGAGTGACAAGGTGGGTTTGTCAGGAAGTCAACTCTCGATTATCGAGAACGGCAAGCGTGAGCCCAAGATTGGGCTCGTCACCGCGGTCGCCGCAGCCCTCGGGGTCAGCGTTGCGACACTTCTCGAGACCGGGGCGCCTGACGAGCGCAGCGCAAAAGAGCTCGAGCTTGACGAACTGCAACACTCGGCGCTCGCTACTCGATTGGGAATTCCGTCGACTCGTGTCGGTAAGACCATGACCGACGAGACGCTCGACGCGCTTCTGGGTTTGCACCGCGAGATTGTGCGACGCGAGACGACCGCGATCGCGACCCCGGAGGAAGCGCGCCGCGCAAACACCGAACTGCGGCGGGCGATGCGCGACATAAACAATTACCGCCCGGACCTCGAGGCGATTGGCCAAGACCTGTCGGACCAGGTTGGTCACACCACGGGCGCTCTCACTCACCGAGAGATGAGCCAAATGGCGGAGCGCCACGGGCTTGACATCATTTACGTGGATGACCTACCAGAATCCGCGCGCAGCATCACCGATTGGGCGAATGGACACGTCTACCTACCGCCCGCGTCGATCCCCGGTGGACACGGTCTACGATCGATGGCGATTCAGTCGATTGCCCACCGAATCCTTGGCCATGACATCCCCTCGAGTTATTCGGAGTTTCTGAAGCAACGCCTCGAAATCAACTATGTGGCCGCCGCCGCCATCATGCCGGGTCGTCAAGCAGTCGAATTCCTGTCCAAAGCGAAGTCCGAGCGCAACATTGCCGTCGAAGATTTCCGCGACGCGTTCGGGGTGACGCACGAATTCGCATCGATGCGATTTACCAACCTCGCGACGAGCCATCTCGACATTCCGGTCCACTTTCTGCGCGTCGGCGATGACGGCGCCGTCCACAAGGCATATGAGAACGACGGACTGCCCATTCCGACGGATGTGACCGGGGCTGTCGAAGGACAACGGCTCTGCCGGCAGTGGAGTGCTCGGGTCGCACTCGAGCGCGTCAATCGAACAACCGAATACCACCAGTACACCGACACCCCGGATGGCACCTTCTGGGAATCGACGCAAACGGGCGCGGGAGTCGACGGCAGTTTCTCGATCACGGTCGGAGTTCCCTTCGCCGACTCGAAGTGGTTCCGCGGACGCGACACCACCGATCGCAAGGTCTCGACCTGCCCCGACCCGACCTGCTGTGTGCTGCCATCGGACGACCTCACCGCGAAATGGTCGGGGAACACGTGGACGAGCGCGGCGATGCACTCGCAGGCGCTCACGCCACTTCACCGAGGAAGCTTCCCTGGGGTGGACGATCGGGCGGTGTTTGAATTCCTCGAGCGGCACTCTGCGCAGTAGTACGCTGGTCGAACAAGCCCCTTTAGCTCAGTGGATAGAGCGTCTACCTCCGGCGTAGAAGGTCGCAGGTTCGAATCCTGTAGGGGGTACCCCCTTAACTCACCTGATGAGCGTCTTAAGATGGACGTATGAACCCCGACGCGTTGAGCACCGCTATCGCCGACGCGACGCGCACGGTAATCGGCGCTCGCGATAAGGCGGTCGCAGCGGAAATCACCGACACAATGGTTGCACTCGAGCGCCCCAAGAATCGCGATCACGGTGATTGGGCAACGTCGATTGCGATGAAGGTCGCCACGCGCGTTGATATGAATCCACGTGATGTCGCTGCCGAACTTCACGCGGCCCTCTCGGCGATTGCGGGTATCAAGTCGGTTGACATCGCGGGACCGGGATTCCTCAACATCACGTTGGATGCCGCGGCAGCGGGCGAAATCGCTCGAACCATCGTGACGGCAGGTGCCACCTTCGGCCACAATGACACTCTTGCCGGACAGTCCATCAACCTGGAATTCGTCTCAGCGAACCCGACCGGGCCGCTGCACATCGGTCACACCCGTTGGGCCGGTCTCGGTGATTCGATTGGTCGCGTTCTGAGGGCATCGGGCGCAACGGTCGCCAGCGAGTTCTATATCAATGACGCCGGTACTCAGATGGACGTCTTCGGAGAGTCGGTCCTGGCGGCCGCACTAGGCGAACCGACCCCCGAGAACGGCTATCCGGGGGGATATGTCCAGGAACTGGGCAAGACCGCGCTGGCGCGTCGTCCGGACCTCGCCGATCTGCCCCGCGCCGAGGCCGTCGCCATCGCGCGCGACATCGGGTATGAAGTGCAACTTCAGGAAAACAAAGATTCACTCACGCGATTCAACGTCGAGTTCGATGTGTGGTTCAGCGAACGCGACCTGCATGAGGGTGGCGACGACTCGCTCGTCGAAAAGGCGATCGAAAGACTTCGAGCCCAAGGACACGTCTACGACGACGACGACGCGGTGTGGGTTCGAACCACGGACTTCGGTGACGACAAAGACCGTGTGATTCGCCGAGGTAACGGAGTCCATACCTATTTCGCGGCCGATGCCGCGTACTACCTGTCCAAGGGCGACCGCGGCTACCAGCACAAGATCTACCTGCTGGGCGCCGACCATCACGGATATGTTCACCGCCTCAAGGCGCTCGCGGGCGCAGCGGGCGACGACCCGAATAAAGACATCGAAATCCTGATCGGTCAACTCGTGAGCATCAATGGCGCCAAGTTGTCCAAGCGTGCCGGCAACGTTATTGAACTTAACGACCTGCGTGAGTGGCTCGGGACCGACGCGCTGCGGTATTCGCTTGCGCGGTACCCCGCCGATTCGCCGTTGTCGCTTGACCCGGATCTCCTGACCAAGAAGTCGAACGACAACCCCGTGTTCTATGTGCAGTACGCGCACGCTCGAACCTGTGCCGTCGCACGGAACGCGATTACCGCTGGTGTCGACCGATCGGTGTTCCGCGCCGAACTGCTCGACCACCAGACCGAGGCCGACCTCGCTAACGCGCTTGCCGATTTCCCTCGCGTTGTTGCGCAGTCGGCGACCCTTCGCGAACCACACCGCGTCGCCCGGTACCTCGAAGAACTCGCGGCCTGCTATCACCGCTGGTACGACAATTGCCGTGTGACGCCGCTCGGTGACGACGAGGTCGACGACGCGCACCGCACGAGACTGTGGCTCAACGATTCCGCCGGCCAGGTTCTGCGAAACGGTCTCGACCTGCTGGGTGTCAGCGCACCGGAGCGCATGTGAGCCAGTTCACGCCAGAAAAGAGCGCCGTGATTCGCGCGGAGTTCCCTCAGCTGTCGGAAGCCGTCAGTGGGCATCCGCTCGTCTACCTCGACACGGCGGCGACGAGCCTTCGACCGCGAATTGCGGTCGACCTCGAATCTGAATTCGCGCTGCGCCACACCGCCGCGGTCAATCGGGGTGCGCACTCTCTCGCCGCCGAAGCGACCGAGGCCTATGACGATGCACGCGCGTCGATCGCCGCATTCGTCGGTGCACGACCGAACCAACTCGTCTTCACCTCTAACGCAACGGAGTCGATCAACCTCATCGCTCTCGCCGTTCAATTGGCGTCCGCGGTTGGTTCACCCGCTCGATTTTCTCTCGCCACCGGTGACGAGATCGTGGTGTCCGAAGCGGAACACCATGCGAACCTCGTTCCGTGGCAAGAGGTTGCCCGACAGACGGGCGCGGCGATTCGCGTCGCCCCCATCACCGATGGCGGAGAGTTGACTGCCGAGGCCGTGAAATCGGTCATGTCCGACCGTACCCGAATCGTCGCGTTCTCGGCCGTATCCAACGTCCTCGGAATAACGAATCCCGTTCGCGCCATCTCCGACCTCGGCCGGGCCGCTGGTGCGATAGTCGTCGTCGACGCGTGTCAGTCCGCCGCGCACGGACGCCTCGACGTCGACTCGTACGGCGCTGATTTCGTTGTGTTCTCGGCTCACAAAATGTATGGCCCGACGGGAATCGGTGCGTTGTGGGGGACGACGAAAATCCTCGCCGAGATGCCGGTCGTTCTGACGGGCGGCGCCATGATCACGCGCGTCGACTATGACTCGTCCGATTACCTGCCCGCGCCAGCAAAGTTCGAGCCCGGCACGCCGCGACTCACGCAGGCAATCGGCTGGGCGGAAACGCTCCGTTTTGTCGAGTCAATCGGTGTCGACGCAATCGCCGCTCACGAGGAAGCGCTCGGCTCTGAAATGTTTGCCGGCGTCGCTGACATTCCGAACGTTCGAATCCTGGGCACCGCCGACGGTGTGCACCGCGTCGGGCTCGTGAGCTTTGCCGTCGATGACGTCCACCCCCACGACGTCGGACAGTACCTGGACTCGCACGGAATCGCAGCGCGAGTCGGACACCACTGCGCCCAGCCTCTGCACAAACGTCTGGGCGTTGACTCATCGACGCGGTTCTCGCTCGGAATGTATTCGACATCGGACGACGTCGCGCTCGCGCTCGCCGCCCTGGCCGATGTGCGGACCTTCTTCGGGGAGGGCTGATGGAACTCGACGACCTGTATCAACAAATCATTCTCGACCACAACAAAAAGCGCGCGGGGTACGGGCTGCATCCGGGCGGCTTCCCCTCGCACCAGTACAACCCGACGTGCGGGGATGAACTCACGCTCACGGTTCGACTCTCAGAGGACGGCGCCACCATCACCGCCTTCGAGTGGGAAGGGAAAGGCTGCTCGATTTCGCAAGCGTCCGCGTCGCTCATGACCTCCGAGGCGGCGGGGATGTCGGTCATCGAATTCGAGTCGTTCGCGAACGGATTCCGTGACGCGATGCGATCCCGCGGAACAATTGCACTGTCTGAAGACGAGTACGGAGACCTTGCCGCGCTATCCGGTGTTTCTAAATTTGTCGCCCGAGTCAAGTGCGCGATGTTGGCGTGGGTCGCCGCCGAGGACAGCCTCATCCTTACCCGCAAGTCGCTAAACTGACTCAATGCCGAGAGCCACGCCCGCGATAAGGAAAACCCCGTGATTGAATATCGAAACCTTCGAATCGCGCTGCTTGGTGCTGGGAGCGTCGGCGCGCAGGTGGCTGACCAGATTCTCAATCACGGTGACGAACTGGCCGCGCGAATCGGTGCTGGAATCGAGTTGATTGGCGTAGCCGTTCGCGACCCGAAATCACAGCGCGCGGTGGACATCCCCGCACACCTCATTACGACGGACGCCGCCGCTCTTGTTCGGCAGGCCGATATTGTCATCGAACTGATGGGTGGTGTCGAGCCCGCGCGGACACTTATTCTCGACGCGATCAACGCGGGGGCTGACATCGTCACCGCGAACAAAGCTTTGCTTGCGCACCACAGCACCGAGATTTTTGAGGCCGCCGCCCAGGTTGGTGCGCAGGTCTACTACGAAGCGGCCGTTGCCGGCGCCATTCCGATCATCCGTCCGCTGCGCGATTCTCTCGCCGGTGATCGGGTGACGCGAATTCTCGGAATCGTCAACGGGACGACCAACTTCATCCTTGATCGCATCGACACGCTGGGCGAATCGATGGAGGACTCGCTCACGATGGCGAAGAAGCTCGGATACGCCGAAGAGGACAGCAGCGCGGACATCGAAGGATTCGACGCCGCGCAAAAGGCGTCGATCCTCGCGTCTCTTGCGTTCCACACCCACGTGCCGATTGACTTCGTCTATCGCGAAGGAATCACCGAAATCACGCGCGACCAAGTGTCGGCCGCCAGGCAAGCCGGTTACGTCGTCAAGCTCCTCGCAATCTGCGAGCGGGTTGTTTCGGCGGACGGCACCGAGGGCGTCAGCGCTCGTGTTTACCCAGCAATGGTTCCCGACACCCACCCGCTCGCCGCCGTGCACGGAGCGAACAACGCGGTCTTCGTCGAGGCGGAACTCGCTGGTCCTCTCATGTTCTACGGCGCGGGCGCCGGCGGAGTTCAGACCTCGTCGGCCGTCCTGGGTGACCTCGTTTCCGCAGCGCGTCGCCATGTCATCGGCGGACCCGGCGTCGCAGAGAGCACTCACGCAACGTTCCCCATCCTGCCAATTGCGAACATTCGTACCCGGTATCACATCTCGCTCGAGATCACCGATGCCCCCGGTGTGCTTGCGGATATTGCGTCGCTTTTCGCCACCCACGGCGTTTCGGTTGAGTCGGTTGAGCAGAAGCCTGTCGGCGTCGATGGGCAAGCGGCCACCGCTACGCTGGTAATTGGAACCCACGAGGCAATCGAAGCCGATCTCGCCGCGACAGTGGATGCCCTCGAGGCGTCGGCCGTTGTCCAACGAGTCGTGGGAGTGATTCGAATGGAAGGTCTGTAATGGCTCATCAGTGGCGAGGCGTTCTTCACGAATATCGTGATCGCCTTGACGTTTCGGACAAGACCCCCATCATCTCTCTTGGTGAGGGTGGAACACCACTCATTTACGCCCCCGCGCTGTCGGAGCGCTCGGGTGCCAAGGTATACATCAAGTACGAAGGCATGAACCCGACAGGATCGTTCAAGGACCGCGGAATGACGATGGCGATTTCGAAGGCGATGGAGGCGGGTGCAAAAGCTGTCATCTGCGCGTCGACGGGCAACACGTCAGCGGCAGCGGCAGCCTATGCCGCGCACGCGGGAATCACGGCAGCGGTGCTTGTACCCGAGGGCAAGATTTCGATGGGCAAGTTGAGCCAGGCCGTGGCGCACAATGCCGAGATTCTTCAATTGCAGGGGAACTTTGATGACTGCCTCGACATCGCTCGAGACCTTGCGGCGAACTATCCCGTCCACCTCGTCAACTCGGTCAACAACGACCGAATAGAAGGACAAAAGACAGCCGCATACGAGGTTGTCGAGGTGCTTGAACGCGCACCCGACTTCCACTTCATCCCGGTTGGAAACGCGGGCAACTACACCGCCTACCACCGCGGATATCGCGAGGAGATTGCGCGCGGTGTGACCGATGTGTTGCCGCGTATGTTCGGGTTCCAGGCGACAGGTTCGGCGCCGCTCGTGATTGGTGAGCGAGTGAAGAGCCCCGAAACCATCGCCACCGCGATTCGCATCGGAAACCCGGCGTCGTGGGATTTGGCGATTACCGCTCGCGAAGACTCGGACGGATATTTTGGCGCGATCAGCGATGCCGACATCCTCGCCGCTCATCGAATCCTGTCAGCCGAGGTCGGAATCTTTGTTGAACCAGCATCGGCCGCGTCGGTTGCGGGGCTCCTCGAACGCGCCGAGGCCGGTGTCATCCCGCGCGGCGCAATCTGCGTGCTCACCGTCACGGGACACGGGCTCAAAGACCCGCAGTGGGCGCTCAAACGTCCAGACGGAACCGAAGCGATGCCGCAGGTGGTTCCCGTGGACGTTGACGAAATCGCTGACGTGCTCGGTCTTGTGAAGGGCACGTAATGTCATCAACAGCTCCCACCGGACGATCCGTTCACGTCAAGGTGCCCGCCACAACGGCGAACCTCGGACCCGGTTTTGACACCCTTGGAATCGCGCTGTCCCTCTACGACGAGTTGACGGCAACCGTTCTCGACTCTGGAAGCACGCGAGTCGCCGTTCGTGGCGTCGGCGACGGCACCGTCGCGACG
>JBEENB010000008.1:0-44750 GCA_041192365.1 Actinomycetota bacterium
ACGCTCGACTCGCCTACGAATTGTTTGAACAGAAGTTCGCGAGTAGTCGCGCAGAGGCTCTCCTCGCTCTGGGCGCTAACCGCCAACGACCGTTGTGGGCGTCCACGGGCGTCAAAGACCCCGCGCATCCCGACACGCTCTACGTCACCGAGTTGGCGGTCGGAGACACAGTGAACACGATGCCCGAAAAGACCCTCGAGGCCACGTTCGACCACGCGCCCGTGCACGGAGATGCCGTCCGTGGCTCGTACGATGACGCGCGGGCAACGCTCACGGCAATCGAAGCTCACGGCATCTCGATCATCGAGGTAACCACCTTGCTCGAGCGCGAGGGTGTGGATAAATTCATCGTCTCGTGGAACGAACTTCTCGATATTGTCACGGCCGCCATGGAATCGTCTCGATGACCCTTGTTTCGGTATCCGGGGTGGCCGCAGATGCCGTCGCGCGTCATGTGCCAGCTCTCGTTACCGAGCGATTCGCATCCAGGCTGTCGGCGGGCGATGACACGCTGTGGGGAGCCGATGCGCAATCCGAGGCATCGATTCGTCTCGGATGGGTTCACGCGAGCGAACACTCGCGTCCACTTATTCCCGAAATCCTCGCGTTGCGCGACGAATTTCGTGCGCGGGGGCTGAATCGAATCGTGCTGTGCGGAATGGGTGGTTCGTCGCTCGCTCCCGAAGTGATTACGCGAACCGAGGGTGTCCCCCTCGTCGTACTCGACACGACGCACCCAACACAACTCGCCCGAGTTGTCGACACCGACATCGAGACAACCGTCGTCGTTGTTTCGTCAAAGTCGGGGTCGACGGTTGAAACCGATTCGCACAAACGAGCGTTCGAGGCAGCATTCACCGCTGCGGGAATTGATGCGTTGACGCGGCTTGTTGTTGTCACGGACCCTGGTTCCCCGTTGGACATCGCCGCACGTGACGACGGATATCGTGTGTTCAACGCGGACCCACACGTTGGCGGTCGCTATTCGTCTCTCGCCGCGTTCGGCCTCGTCCCCTGCGGACTCGCGGGAGTCGATATCGAAACTCTGCTAAACGATGCTGACGCGACTCTTCCCGCTCTCCTCGCCGACAGCGAATCGAACCCCGGTCTGGTTCTGGGCGCGGCTATGGCCGGTACTCTGCCACGGCGCGACAAGATCGGAATCCTGTCGACGAAGTCCTCCATCGTCGGCATCGGCGAGTGGATTGAGCAACTCGTTGCTGAGTCCACGGGAAAGAACGACACGGGAATCCTTCCCGTTGTTCTCGAACCGCGCGCACCCGACCTTTCTGCCACTGACCTCCTTCCCGTTCACATCCTCGATTCTGACGTGAGCGCTTCGGGCGACTCGGTGACCGTTGCGGGAACGCTCGGCGCGCAGCTCATCACGTGGGAGGTCGCGACCGCGGTTGCCGGCCGACTCCTCGGGATAAACCCCTTCGACCAGCCAGATGTCGAATCGGCCAAGATTGCGGCGCGGACCTTCCTTGATAGAACTCCCGACGCGCAGGTGCCGTTTGCACACGATGGTGCGGTGGCGATGAGCGCGCTCGGTTATGAAACAGCCTCGACCACGGTGCCGGCAGCAGTGCGTGAACTTCTGTCTCTCGTTGCGGATGACGGCTACGTGTCGATTCACGGCTACGCGGATCGCGAAGCCGGTTCAGGGCTCGAAACCATACGGGACACTATCGCCGCAGCGAGCGGAGGTCGACCCACGACGTTCGGATGGGGACCGCGTTTTCTCCACTCCACAGGGCAGTACCACAAGGGTGGACCGGCCCAGGGAGTGTTCATCCAGATCGTCGAAAGAGGGACGAACGACCGCGACGTGCCAGGGCAACCTTTCACGTTTGGTGTGTTGCTCGAGGCACAGGCCCGCGGAGATGCAACAGTTCTCGCCACGCACCATCGGCCTGTATTGACTCTGACGGTGGATGACTTTTCCCATCTCACGGCTCTCGTTGCCACGCTGCGGCGCGTGGGGACCGCTTCGTGACCTTCGTCAATCCCCTGAGGGATCCGCTCGACCGGCGATTAGGTCAGATTGCCGGTCCTTCGGGGCTCGTGATTTTCGGGGTTACGGGTGACCTTTCTCGCAAAAAGCTCATGCCGGCCGTGTATGACCTCGCCAACAGAGGCTTGCTCCCGCCGGGTTTTGCGTTGGTCGGCTTTGCGCGACGAGCCTGGAAAGACGAGGATTTCATGGAGGTGGTTCGCGAATCGGTGACGAAATACGCCCGAACGCCCTTTCGCGAAGACGTCTGGCGGCAGTTGGCTGACGGTATTCGATTTGTCGCCGGAGACTTCGACGACGACGCAGCGTTCGACCGTCTCGGCGAGACTATTGCCGGACTAGACCGAGAACGCGGCACGATGGGCAATCACGCGTTTTATCTGTCAATCCCACCGCACTCCTTCCCGCTCGTAACGGAACAACTGCGGCGCTCGGGGCTCGCCACTCCCAAAGAAAACGAATGGCGTCGGGTCGTTATCGAAAAACCGTTCGGCTCGAACCTGAAGACCGCCCGCGAACTCAACGAGGTGGTGGAATCCGTGTTCCCACCCGATTCGGTGTTCCGGATCGACCATTACCTCGGCAAAGAGACGGTTCAGAACATCCTCGCGCTGCGATTTGCCAACATGTTTTATGAACCCATCTGGAATTCGAAATACGTAGATCACATCCAGATCACAATGGCCGAGGACATCGGTGTCGGAGGGCGAGCCGGCTATTACGACGGAATCGGCGCTGCACGCGACGTCATCCAGAATCACCTCCTGCAACTTCTCGCTCTCACAGCGATGGAAGAACCTGTGTCGTTCGACGCGGCAGATTTGCGCGCTGAGAAAGAAAAGGTGCTCTCGGCCATCAAACTCCCCGCCGACCTGTCAACCGCTACCGCGCGAGGACAGTACTCGGGTGGCTGGCAGGGTGGTGTGCAGGTTCCCGGATTCCTCGATGAAGAGGGCATGAACCCGGAGTCCGTCACCGAGACCTTCGCAGCGATGCGGCTCGACATCGACACTCGACGCTGGAGTGGAGTTCCGTTCTATTTGCGCGCGGGAAAACGGCTCGGTCGCCGAGTCACCGAGATTGCCGTCGTCTTCAAGCGCGCCCCGCAATACCTGTTTGAGGAAGGCCAGGTGACGAGCCTGTCCGAAAACGCCCTCGTGATTCGGGTGCAGCCGGATGAGGGCGTCACGATGAAGTTTGGGTCGAAGGTACCCGGGGCGGGGATGCAGGTCCGCGATGTCACGATGGACTTCGGCTACGGACATGCGTTCACCGAGGAGAGCCCCGAAGCCTACGAGCGCCTGATTCTCGACGTGTTGCTCGGAGACCCACCACTGTTTCCGCGCCATAAAGAAGTTGAATTATCCTGGAAGGTACTCGATCCGATCGAGGAATTCTGGGCGGCAAGTGGCAAACCCCAGCTGTATGCGCCCGGCTCGTGGGGTCCCGAATCGGCCCACGACATGATGCGCCGCGACGGTCGCGAATGGAGACGTCCGTGATCATCCCGCTTCCGAACACCTCCGTGGCGGACATTCTCCGGGCGCTCCAACAGGCACGGGAAGACGGTGGCGCGGTGGCACTGGGCCGCGTGTTGACCCTGGTAATCACGACGACCGATGACAAGGTCGAAAAGGTTATCGCGGCTGCCAACGAAGCGTCGCGGGAACATCCCATGCGAATTATCGTTATCAACAATGTCTCGGACGCGAACCAAACGGTTCCGCTCAACGCGGAAATTCGTCTTGGTGGCGACGCCGGCGCGAGCGAGGTGATTGTCCTCCATGCGTCAGACGAGTTGGTCGGCGACCCCCAAGGTCTCATCAACGGTCTGCTACTGCCCGATGCGCCGATGGTTGCGTGGTGGCCAGACGCCGCTCCGCTGCGGATGTCGGAAACGTCACTCGGGCGCGTCGCCGGGCACCGCATCGCCGACACCATCACGGCGTCAAACCCCGTCGAATTGCTGAGAATACTGGCCGAAGCATACGAGCCAGGAGATGTGGACCTGGGTTGGACACGAATCACCCAGTGGCGAGGGTTGTTGGCCGCGACACTCGACACGGGCGTCGATCTGGGAATCACGGGAGCAAAGGTTTCCGGAGCTTTGGACAACTCGGCGCCGATTCTGCTTGCCGCGTGGTTGCGAAGTGAGCTCAAAGTCCCGGTTGAACTGGCGCTGGAGGGAAAAAGCGAGTTGGGGAACATCATCCGCGTCGACATCATGACCAACTCGGGGTCGATCGTGTTAGAGCGCACCGAGCCTGGCTTCGCACGGCTTCAACAGCCGGGACAGCCGGACCACGCGATTTCTCTGCCCCTTCGAGGCCTCGGTGATTGTCTGACGGAAGAACTTCGCCGACTTGACGCGGACGTCGTTTTTGGTCGCGTCCTCACCGAGGGAATTCCGTTACTCGTGGCAGAATCGGAGCTCATCTGATGTTTCGTCGACTCGAGGTCTTGCCGACACGGTCAGCCGTCGAGGATCGTGTCGCGGCAGAACTTGCGACGGCAGTGAAATCTGCCGTGGCTTCCCGTGGACGTGCAGACATCGTTGTGACAGGCGGCACCGTTGGCATCGGCACACTCGCTGCTCTAGCGCAATCCCCTCTCGTCACCGAGATCGAGTGGACACGGGTTCATGTGTGGTGGGGTGACGAACGATTCGTCGCGGCTGGGCACGCGGATCGCAACGAGCAGCAGGCGCGGGATGCCCTGTTCTCGGGCATCGCAATACCCGCCTCAAACCTGCACACGTTCCCGTCCAATCACGGACAGACGGTTGGCGATGCACGTGACGAGTTCCTGGCAGAGCACGTCAACGGTTTCCCGAATTTCGATGTCGTCCTCAGCGGGATTGGTCCCGATGGTCACACGGCTAGTCTGTTTCCCGGACTCCCCCACGGCGAGGGCCAAGACGTGATCGCAGTGGCAAACTCTCCTAAACCGCCAGCGGAACGCTTGTCATTCACTTTTGACGCGTTGAATCGCGGGGAGCGTGTGTGGATTGTCGCGTCGGGTGCGGACAAGTCTGCTGCGGTCGCACGAATCGTCGCGGACACGCCCCAATCGGAAACTCCCGCGACCGCTCTTCGCGGTGTCAAGGAGACCGTCGTGTGGGTCGATGCCGACGCGGCCTCTCAAATTTCGAGCTAGGGCTTACCCGTAGTCCGAAGGCGTTGCAGTGCATCGGACAGAATCGTGTCGGCCTCTTCCAACGTGCGACGTTCTTTGACATACGCGAGGTGGGTCTTGTAGGGTTCGTGCTTCGTCAGCTGGGGTGGCTTGTTTTTGTTCCGACCGGCCGGAAGCCCCGTTGTCGGGGAATCAATCAACTCGGGGATTTGATCGTCGGGGACGTCAGCCGCGTAGTGCTTGACCGTCTCGTTGCCGGCGGCGTCCCAGTAGGACACGGCGACACGCTCGGCGTGATTTCCGTGGTCGTGTTCTCCCATCGGACCACTGCCAACGCGGGTACCGCGAATCGCGCTTCCTCCAGCCATGACCGGACCTAGACCAGACCGAAGCGGGTGAAGAGCCCGATCGTGACGACGGCGAGGAACCAGATGATGGCGATGACGATCGTCAGACGGTTGAGGTTGCGTTCCGCGACACCGCTCGAACCGAGGTTTGATGTCACACCACCACCGAACATGTCCGAGAGGCCGCCGCCGCGGCCGCGGTGCAAGAGAATTGTCATCGTCAAGAGGATGCTCGTCAGTGCGAGGGCTACCTGCACGGTGATGTAGAGAATTTCCATGATGGTTCTAGTTTATGCGATTACGTGCCGAGGGAACTGCACAATCTTGGCAAATTCTTCTGCGTCGAGACTTGCTCCCCCAACGAGTGCGCCGTCGACGTCCTTCTCGCGCATGAACGACGCGATGTTTCCCGACTTCACACTCCCTCCGTAGAGGATTCGCGTCGAGTCCGCGGTTTCGGGCGAAAGAGATTCGGCGATGACAGACCGCAGAGCCGCACAGACGTCCTGCGCTTGGGCGGGCGTCGCGGCCTGACCCGAACCGATCGCCCAGACTGGCTCGTAGGCAACCACAATCTCGGAATCAGCCGGGATTTCCGCGAGCACGGCCCGAAGCTGACCGACGGGTACCGCACTCGCACCGAACTTGTCGAGGTCGTCGCTGGTTTCGCCGACACAAATCACGGGCACGAGCCCGTGTCGAAGGGCTGCCTTCGTCTTCGCTGTTATCAACTCGTCATCTTCGTGGTGATTCTGACGACGCTCGGAGTGGCCGATGATCACGTATCGACAATTGAGCTTCGCGAGGAATTCACCAGAGATGTCACCGGTGTGTGCGCCATCGTCAAACGGCGAGAGGTCCTGCGCGCCGAAAGCGAATCCCAGTGAGTCACTCTCGATGAGGGTTTGGACCGAGCGGATGTCGGTGAACGGTGGAAAAACCGATACTTCGACCTCGGTGGGAGCAAACTTCGCGTCTTTCAGGGTCCAGGCGATTTTTTGCACAAACGCGACCGCTCGCAAGTGGTCAAAGTTCATCTTCCAGTTTCCCGCGATGAGTGGGCGACGGTCTACCATCCGAGTACCTCCAGTCCGGGCAGTGACGCGCCCTCGAGGAACTCGAGGCTGGCACCTCCACCAGTTGAAATGTGTCCGAAAGACGTTTCAGCGAAGCCGAGTGCGCGGACTGCCGCCGCCGAGTCGCCGCCTCCGACAACGCTGAGTCCGTCGACCCTTGTCAAGGCTTTGGCAATTGCGCGCGTGCCGTCAGCGAATGCCGGCATCTCGAAGACGCCCATAGGGCCGTTCCAGAAAACCGTGTGTGACGATTCGATGAGCTCTCCAAACAGTGCCGCTGTGTCGGGTCCAATGTCGAGACCTATGCCCGACGAACCGAACGGTGTGGCCTCGATCGCGTCAATTCGCGTCACCACCGAATCCGCGTCCGCCGCGAACCCACTCGCGACGACGACGTCGGTTGGCAGGATGATGTCGACGCCCAGTTCCCGAGCCGTGGCGAGGCACTTCGTCACAATGGCAAGACGATCGAGTTCGCACAGTGACGCGCCGATGCTGTAACCCATCGCCTTGATGAACGTAAACGCCATCCCTCCGCCAATAAGGAGCCGGTCGACACGGGGAAGAAGGTGCTCGATGACACCGAGCTTGTCAGAGACCTTGGAACCTCCTAGAACAACCGTGTACGGGCGCTGGGTATTCGTCGTGAGCCGGCGAAGAACGTCCGTCTCGGACGCGACCAGGAGTCCGGCCACACTGTGCACGGCCTCGGCCGATTCGTACACCGATGCCTGTTTGCGGTGAACGACTCCGAAGCCGTCGGAAACGAAGGCGGCGACCCCGTTGGTCAATAACGCGGCGAAGTCGACGCGTTCCGAATCGACGGTCGATGTCTCACGCGCATCAAAGCGCAGGTTTTCGAGCACGAGAACTTCACCGGGCATTAGGCCTGCTCGCATTTCTTGGGCTACGGGACCGACCGTGTCGGTTGCGAAATGGACGGGAACCGTGAGAAGTTCGGCCAGGCGCGTGGCAACGGGTGCGAGTGAGTATCGCGCGTCGACCGCTCCGCCGGGCCTGCCCAGATGGGACATCACGACGACCGCTGCACCCGCGTTCACTAGGTGCTCGATGGTAGGCAAGGATGCGCGAATTCGGCCGTCGTCCGTGATAACTCCGTCTGACAGCGGAACGTTGAAGTCACAACGAACCAGGACCGTTTGGCCACTCATGGCCCCGAGCGTTTCCAGCGTGCGAAGTGCCATTAGAGGCGTTCGGCGACGTATTCGGTCAGGTCGACGAGTCTGTTGGAATATCCCCACTCGTTGTCGTACCACGACACGATTTTGACCGTATTTCCCATGACTTTCACCAATCCCGCGTCGAAGATCGACGAGTGTGGGTCGCCGACGATATCACTCGAGACGATGGGGTCATCGGTGTACGCCATGATTCCCTTGAGATAGCCCTCGGACGCCTTCTTATAGGCGGCCAAGACCTCATCAATGGTCACGGTCTTCTTCGAGACGACAGTGAGGTCGGTGATCGAACCCGTGGGAACGGGGACACGAAGCGCGAAACCGTCGAGCTTGCCCTTGAGCTCCGGGAGAACAAGACCGATCGCCTTAGCCGCACCGGTCGATGACGGAACGATGTTGATAGCGGCGGCACGCGCTCGACGCAAGTCCTCGTGAGGACCATCCTGCAGGTTCTGGTCCGCCGTGTAGGCGTGAACCGTCGTCATCAGACCGTTCTCGATTCCGAATTCGTCATTGAAGACCTTGGCGAGCGGCGCAAGGCAGTTCGTGGTGCAGGACGCGTTCGAGATGATGTGGTCAGTGTCGGGATTGTACGTGTCGTGGTTCACGCCCATTACGAAGGTGCCGTGCACGTCGGTGCCGGGAGCGGAGATGAGAACCTTGGTCGCACCAGCATCGATGTGCTTTTGTGCATCCGTGACGTTCGTGAAGCGGCCAGTCGATTCGATCACGATGTCAACACCCAATTCACCCCAGGGAAGCAGTGCTGGGTCTCTCTCGGCGAGTACTCTGATTTTTGTGCCGTTCACAATGACGTAAGAGTCGTCGTGGGTGACGTCGGCGTTGAGGCGACCATTGACCGAGTCGTACTTGAGGAGTGTCGCCAGCGACTTGGTGTCCGAGAGGTCGTTGACCGCGACGATGTCGAGGTTACTGCCCTGCGCAAGAGCCGCGCGAAGGTAATTGCGTCCGATCCGACCGAAGCCGTTGATTCCGATTTTGACGCTCACGAGTGGTCCTGTCTGAGAATTGCGAATGTGAAGGGCAATGCGAAAAGTGGCGTGCCCTAATCAGGCAACGCCACCTACTACGAGAGTAACAAACTTGCTGAGGAATGGTCGCGAGCCGCGGCGAATCGCTGTGCGACGTTGTCCCAATTGACGATATTCCAGAACGCGGTGACGTAGTCGGCCTTGACGTTTTGGTAGTCGAGGTAGAACGCGTGTTCCCACATGTCCAGTTGCAAGATAGGAACGGTTCCCTGAGCGGTGTTTGCCTGCTGATCGAACAACTGCTGGACGATTAGTTGAGTACCGACCGGATCCCACGAGAGGATTCCCCAGCCACTCCCCTGGATTCCGAGACTGGCGGCGGAGAAGTGGGCCTTGAAGCCGTCGAACGAACCGAAAAACTCATCGATTGCTGCCGCAAGTTCACCGGCGGGGCGGTCTGCGCCGTCCGCGGAAAGGTTCGTCCAGAAAATTGAGTGGTTGATGTGACCGCCAAGGTGGAACGCGAGATCCTTTTCGAGTTTGTTAATGGCTCCGAATGAATTGTTTGCTCGGGCCTCCTCCATTTGCTCAAGTGCGGCGTTCGCACCTGCCACGTATGCCGCGTGGTGCTTGGAGTGGTGAAGTTCCATAATGCGGGCCGAAATATGCGGTTCCAAAGCGGCGTAGTCATAGGTCAAATCGGGGAGGGTGTAGACGGGCATGGTCTTCCTTTCGTTGGTGATGGGGCTAATCGTGCAGATCAGGGATGCCGTCGGATGTCGAGGGAATTCTGAGATCCGATGCCTTTTTGTCCGCCATGGCGAGCAGGCGACGGATTCTTCCCGCGACAGCGTCCTTTGTCATGATCGGCGTGGCGTGGTGTCCGAGTTCGTCGAGGCTCGCCTCGCGATTGTCGAGCCGCAGTCGCCCAGCGTAGGCAAGATGGTCGGGAATGTCGGTGCCGAGGATTTCGAAGGCGCGTTCGACGCGGGCACACGCCGCGACGGCGGCCTGAGCACTCCGGCGAAGGTTGGCGTCGTCGAAATTGACCAGGCGGTTCGCGTTAGCGCGCACCTCACGGGTTGCGCGTGCTTCGCTCCATTTGTCGAGGCTTCTTGCAGCCCCGATGTAGTTGAGAAATGCGGAAATCGCCTCGGTGTCACGGATTACCACGCGGAAACCCCCGCGGATGTCGCGGGTCTTAGCGGAAATTCCGCATCGGCTACACGCGCCGACGAGTGCCATCGCGGCCTCGTTGGTCGGTGCGACAATCTCGATTGTTTGGCTGCGGCCGGGGTCGGAAACAATCCCGCGTGCCAAGAAGGCGCCTCGCAGGACGCCAACGAGATCTCCGATCGGCGCCGTAGTGAGTTTGTTGGGTAGTCCGCGAACCGGGCGACGACGAGTGTCGAGCAAACCCGTGGTTAGGGCCAGTTGGTCGGCTCCCTCTGTCACGAGCACCCGAACGGTTTCGACCTTCCTGTTCGCGTTTGCCGGGATTACCGTCGCGGTGGACGGCACGCCCAGCAGGATGTGAGTCAAGTGACGAACCCGTTGAGCGGATCCGGCGTGATCGAGCTCAACTTCCACGGCGAGTTTGCCGCCAACGAGGTGCAATCCCCCGCCAAAGCGCAAAATCGTGGTCAGTTCAGCGAGACGCGTCGACGGTGGGGCATCGGGTAGACCGAGCACCTCATCCTTTACCGCCGCTGTCAATGACATCCTGTGGAAATCCCTTTCTAGTCGCGCCCAATGTCGCGGTGTTTGCGGGTGACCGCAACTCCGGGGATTGTCGCGATGCGGCCTGCGAGTTCCTCAGCGATAGCCACACTGCGGTGCTTGCCACCTGTACATCCTATGGCGATAGTGGCGTGGCGCTTATTCTCACGCACGTATCCGCGAAGAGTAGCGCCGAGCATGAGGACGAGCCCGTCGAGGTATTGCTCAACGTCCGCCTGGCCCAGGACAAAAGCTGAGACATCGGGGTGTAGCCCGTTCTCGTCACGCAAGGTTTCGGTCCAAAACGGGTTGGGAAGGAATCGAACGTCACCCACGATATCGGCGTCCGCGGGGAGCCCGTGTTTGAAGCCGAACGATTCAATGACGACGTTGACCTCTGCGCTGTCATCCGACCGAAACGTGTCGAAAACCAGTGTGGTCGTTTGGTGGGTATTGAGTCCTGTGGTGTCGATGACGACGTCGGCATGCCCGCGGAGCGTTTCGAGACGAGCCCGTTCCGCCCGAATTCCATCGATGAGTGTGCCGTTACCCTGCAATGGGTGGGGTCGACGAACGCTCTCGAACCGTTTGATCAGCTCTGCGTCGGTGGCGTCGAGAAACAGAACTCTGAGGTTCGTTTCGGCACGAAGCGTCTCGACAAGAGGTGCTAGTTCCTCGATGCTCTCTCCGCCGCGGACATCGACCACAACGGCAAGGCGGTTCATCGCGCTTGCCTCGGTCGTGGCGATGTCCACGAGGGACGGAAGAAGTTGGGATGGCAGATTGTCGATGACACGCCAGCCACCGTCTTCGAGAGCGTGCGCCGCAGTTGATCGACCCGCACCAGACATACCGGTGACGATGATGATGTGAGCGACGCTGTCGGTCATGGTCTCTTCAGACTACCCGCGAGTTTCGCCCGTGTTCAGGGAATCCAGAATCCGTTGGGCGGTGTCGTCGCCTATTCCCGGAACTTGACGGAGCTCGACCTTTGAGGCGGCACGGACCGCGGTGGGACTTCCGAAGTGCGCAATCAGGGCCTGGACACGTTTCGGACCGATGCCGTCCAATTCGTTGAGGGACGATGTCAACACTTTTGTGCGCTTCGACTTCTGATATCGCAGAGCGAACCGGTGTGCTTCGTCTCGGGCGTGTTGAACCAGGTACAACGCATCACTATCGCGCGGCAAAATCACGGGGTAATCACTGTTGGGGTGCCAGAGTTCCTCGAGACGTTTGGCCAAACCGACCACCGCGACTCCGTCAATCCCCGACTCGTGAAGCGCGCGTGCCGCTGCGTTGACCTGAGGCTGACCGCCGTCGACCAGGATTAGCGTTGTCGGATAGCGCATCGCGGGACGTTCCTCCGCCAATCGGACGAGTCGCCGAGAGATGAGCTGGTACATCGCTTCGGTGTCGTCGCGAGCCGACGCGATTCCGTAATGGCGATAGTCATCCTTGATGGGCAATCCGTCTTCGAATGCGACGAGCGAACCCACGATATCGGTACCACCCAGATGGGAAATGTCGCAGCACTCGAATCGCAGGGGCGCCTCGGGCAGACCGAGATTGTCCCTCAGGTCTTCGAGTGCCCTCGATCGCGCGACAAAATCATGCGCGCGGTGCAGTTCGTGTTCGCCGAGGGCAAGCATCGCATTCTTGGTGACGCTGGTCAACAGCGTGGCGCGGTCACCGCGTTGGGGAACCGCGATCCTCACTTTCCCCTTGAGTTTGGCGTTGCTTCGACGCTGCGACAGCGATTCACAGAGCACCCCGGCCGACTGCGGTTCGAAGGGAACGTCAATCAGCGCGGGTGGGGCATCAAGTTCGTACACGTTTTCGATCGCTTGTTCCAGAATCGCAGCGGGATCCATCTCTAGTTCGGTGTCGACGGTCCACGAACGAGTTCCACGAACGCGGCCCCCACGGACGTGAAAAATCGCGATAGCGGCCGATAGTTCGCTCGCTGCAAAACCGATAATGTCGACGTCGAGTTCGTCGCGCAATACGACAGCGGAGCGTTCTGCGATCGACCGCAGGGCGGCGCGTTGGTCCCGGAACCGGGCGGCTGATTCGTAATCGTGGCGTTCGGACGCATCCGTCATCTTTTGAGCGAGGTCGTCGATCACGGTCGAGTCCTGCTTCGTCATGTAACCGACGAGGTTGTGCGCCAGTTCACGGTGCTCGTCGGTGGTGACTCGGCCAACGCACGGGGCAGCGCACTTCCCGATATCACCCAACAAGCAGGGCCTGTCGTCTCGCCGTGCCTTGGCGAAGGTTGACTTCTCGCACGACCGAACCGGATACACCGACAACAACAGGTCGAGCGTCTCGCGAACCGCCCAGGACTTCGTAAACGGACCAAAATAGTTGGTGCCGTCTTTGACTCGCGTTCGGGCAAGAAACGCTCGCGGATATTCCTCGCCCATTGAGACGGCGAGGTAGGGATAACCCTTGTCATCGCGGAATTGAATGTTGAAGGGTGGACGGAACTCTTTGATCCACGTGAACTCGAGGTGCAACGCTTCCAGTTCACTGCCGACCACCGTCCAATCGACCCGGCGGGCGGTCTTCACCATCCGAGCCGTTCGCTCCATCAACCCGGCGGGATTGTGAAAGTACGTCGACAGTCGGTTGCGAAGAACCTTTGCCTTGCCAACGTAGAGGATTCGGTTGTTTTCGTCGTAAAAGCGATACACGCCGGGGTCGGTCGGTATCGACCGAGGCTCCGGGTGCCAGTCGACGGTCATTTCAGGATTTCCGCCAAGAACGAACCAGTGTGCGATTCCTTGACCCGAGCGATCTCCTCCGGTGTACCGGTCGCGACGACGCGTCCGCCAAGGTCCCCGCCTTCTGGTCCAAGGTCGATGACGTGGTCAGCCGATCGAATGACATCCAGGTTGTGTTCGATGACAATCACGGTGTTGCCTTTGTCGACGAGCGTATGTAGGACATTGAGCAAGCGACGCACGTCCTCGAAGTGAAGACCCGTTGTTGGCTCATCGAGCACATAGACGGTTCGTCCAGTGGATCGTCGTTGTAGTTCGGTGGAGAGTTTGACACGTTGAGCTTCACCACCAGACAGCGTGGTGGCGGACTGTCCCAGTCGAACATACCCGAGTCCGACGTCACAGAGTGTCTTCATGAAACGGTGAATCGACGTTATGGCCGCAAAGAACTTCTCGGCATCCTCGATCGACATGCTCAGGACCTCAGAGATGTTCTTCCCCTTGTAGCGAACCGTCAGCGTCTCGCGGTTGTAGCGCTGACCGTGACACTCCTCGCACTCGACGTACACGTCGGGCAAGAAATTCATCTCGATCTTGATCGTCCCGTCACCCGAGCAGTTCTCGCAACGCCCACCCTTCACGTTGAACGAGAAACGCCCCGGCCCGTAGCCGCGTTCCTTAGCCTCGATCGTCTCGGCGAACAGCGTACGAATCTTGTCGAAAACTCCGGTGTAGGTGGCGGGGTTCGACCGCGGGGTTCGACCGATGGGCGCCTGGTCGACGTGAATCACCTTGTCGAGGTGATCGAGACCCGAAACCGACTTGTGGCGACCGGGAGTTTGCTTCGCGCCGTTGAGACGGTTCGCCATGACCTTATAGAGAATGTCGTTGACGAGTGAGCTCTTTCCAGAGCCCGAGACACCGGTCACCGCTACGAAGACACCCAAAGGGAAATCGACGTCGACGTCGACGAGGTTGTTCGCGGTAGCGCCGTGAACGGTCACGATACGGTCCGCCGACCACGGACGACGTTCAACACGGTCGGACACCTTTTCGCGACCGGCAAGGAATGCCGCGGTGTGGGACTTCTTTTCTTTGAGCAGGTTTGCCAGCGAACCCGAGTGCACGACCTCGCCCCCGTGCTCGCCAGCACCGGGACCGATATCGACAATCCAGTCGGCGGCGTGAATCGTATCCTCATCGTGCTCGACGACGACCAGGGTGTTTCCGATGTCGCGCAATCGAATCAGAGTTTCAATGAGTCGGCGGTTGTCGCGCTGATGGAGACCGATGGACGGCTCATCGAGCACGTAGAGAACTCCAGTAAGGCCCACGCCAATTTGTGTCGCGAGGCGGATTCGCTGCGCCTCGCCGCCCGAGAGTGTCCCCGCGGCTCGAGACATTGTCAAGTAACTCAATCCGACGTGCAAAAGGAAATCTAGGCGTGCGGTGATCTCGCGGAGTACCGCGGCGGCGACCTGCGCATCACGATCGGACAGCGTCAGCGTGGTCATGAAGTCGTGGGCCGCCTGAAGCGAGAGGCTACAGACTTCAGAAATAGACTTGTCGTTTACTGTGACAGCAAGCACGGCAGGGGCGAGGCGCTGCCCCTGACACACATCACACGGGACCGTTCGATGGAAAGCGCCAAATCGTTCCTTTGTCCACTCCCCCTCGGTTTCGGAGTATTTCCGCTCGACATAGGTGAGGACACCTTCGAAACCCCGAGACATCGACACCTTGCGTCCGTAGCGGTTCCGCCACTTGATAACCACCTCGTGATTATTGCCGAAGAGCACTGCGTTTTGTACCTCTTCACCGAGGTCTTTCCACGGCGTATCCAGGCTGAATTCCAGGTCCTGCGCGAGCCCCTCAGCGAGGCGCTCAAAGTAGGGGTAAATGAGTTCCTTGCCTCCCGGTTTCCACGGCAACACCACGCCCTGCCGGATACTCATCTCGTGATCGTCAAGAACGAGTTGGACGTCAGCCATCGACTGCGTGCCGATGCCATGGCAGGTCACACACGCCCCGAAGGGTGCGTTGAACGAGAACGTACGAGGTTCAATTTCGGTTAGCGTCAGGACGTGTTGATTGGGGCACGACAGCTTCTCACTGAATGTTCGGTCTTCATTGGTGTCGACGAAGTTTGCGACGAGAACACCTTGGCCGAGTTTGAGCGCGGTTTCGACTGAATCGTTGAGGCGTGAAACATCACCTCCCGCGGTGAGACGATCAACAACCACCGAGATGTCGTGTTTCACCTGCTTCTTGAGCACCGGCGGTTCAGACAACTGAATCACGTCGCCGTCCACGAGGGCCCGCGCATAACCCTGCCCGAGCAGATCGGCAAATACCTCGACGAACTCCCCCTTTCGCCCCTGGACAATCGGCGCGAGAATCTGAAAACGGGTTTCGACGGGTAGCTCCGAAAGTTGGTCCGCAATCTGTTGGGCCGACTGTCGTTGAATTGCCTCGCCACACTCTGGGCAGTGCGGGACCCCGACACGGGCCCACAACAAACGCATGTAGTCATAAATCTCGGTGATTGTTCCCACGGTCGAACGCGGGTTCCTGTTTGTCGATTTCTGATCGATAGAGACCGCCGGAGACAATCCGTCGATGAAGTCCACGTCGGGGCGGTCGACTTGGCCGAGGAACTGGCGCGCATAAGACGACAGAGATTCGATGTAGCGCCGTTGCCCCTCCGCAAACAGCGTGTCGAACGCGAGCGATGATTTCCCAGAGCCACTCAACCCGGTAAAAACCACCAGTGAATCTCGGGGAATCGTCAAGTCGACGTTCTTGAGATTGTGGACTCGCGCACCCTTAATGCTGATGACGTTCTTACCAGAGATGGGCGTTATCGACACTATTCAATCCTACGGTTTGCCAAGTTCGCGAGCGGAGCGAACCTGCTTCTTGAGATCGTGGATTTCGTCCCGAAGGCGAGCAGCGAGTTCGAACTTGAGGAGTTCCGCTGCCCCAATCATCTGTTCGGTCAATTTGTCGATGACCACTTCGACGTCGTCGTCGAGATCGGAGAGCCCTTCGGTGTCGTAGACCTCGCGAGCGAGTGTTTCGGTTATGTCTGCAATGCGCTTCCGGATCGGAGTCGGGTCAATTCCGTGTTCGAGGTTGTGAGCCACTTGGGTCTCGCGGCGTCGGTTGGTCTCGTCAATCGCTTGTTTCATGGCGTCCGTCTCGCGGTCGGCGTAAAGATGCACCTCTCCCGACACGTTTCGCGCGGCGCGCCCGATCGTTTGAATGAGCGAGGTCGCGCTGCGCAAGAAACCCTGTTTGTCGGCGTCGAATACAGCGACGAGTGACACTTCGGGAAGGTCTAGACCCTCGCGCAGGAGGTTGATTCCGACGAGGACATCGAAACGGCCAGCGCGCAATTCTGTGAGCAACTCGACTCGCCGCAGCGTGTCAACGTCAGAATGCAAATATTCGACCTTGACGCCCATTCCCCGCAAGTAATCGGTGAGGTCCTCCGCCATCTTCTTCGTGAGTGTCGTAATGAGAACCCGTTCGTCTTTCGCGACTCGTTGGCGAATGCTTTCGAGGACATCGTCTACCTGACCCTTGGTCGGTTTAACAATTACCTGAGGGTCAACGAGACCCGTCGGACGGATGATCTGCTCCACAACGCTGTCGACAACTCCCATCTCGTACTTTCCTGGTGTTGCGGACAGGTAGACCTTTTGCCCGACCCTACCCAAGAACTCCGGCCACTTCAGAGGGCGATTGTCGAGTGCGCTGGGGAGGCGGAAGCCGTGTTCGACGAGGGTTCGCTTTCGAGACGCGTCGCCTTCGTACATGGCACCAATCTGCGGAACTGTCACGTGGGACTCATCGATGATGACCACGAAATCGTCGGGAAAATAGTCAATGAGAGTGTGTGAGGGTTCGCCCGGTTTACGCCCGTCCATGTGCATCGAATAGTTCTCGATACCGCTACAGAATCCGATTTGTTCCATCATCTCGAGGTCGTAGGTTGTGCGCATCCGGAGACGTTGCGCCTCGAGGAGCTTGTTTTGACCCTCCAGCACAGCGAGACGATCGGCCAGTTCCGCCTTGATATCCGTGATTGCCCGTCGCATCGTCTCGGTACTGGCCGTGTAGTGCGAGGCGGGGAAAATGCTGACTGAATCCATCGTCTTGATTACCTCACCCGTGAGAGGGTGCAACTGATACAGCGCTTCAATCTCGTCACCGAACATCTCGATTCGCACCGCCAGCTCTTCGTACTGGGGGATGATTTCGAGCGTGTCCCCACGGACACGAAATTTGCCGCGGCTGAAGTCGATGTCATTGCGCTCGTATTGCATTCCGACGAACCTGCGCACGATGTCCGTTCGGCTGATTGTCTGGCCAACCTGGAGTGCGAGCATTGCGTCCAGGTATTCCTCGGACGAGCCAAGCCCGTAGATGCAGGAAACGGTTGACACGACAATCACGTCTCGGCGGGACAACAGTGCGTTCGTCGTGGAGTGACGCAGGCGTTCGACTTCCTCGTTGATCGCCGTGTCTTTCTCGATAAACGTGTCGGTTTGGGGCACGTAGGCCTCTGGTTGGTAATAGTCGTAGTACGAGACGAAGTATTCGACCGCGTTTTCTGGCATGAGTTCACGGAACTCGGTCGCGAGTTGTGCGGCGAGAGTTTTGTTGTGCACGAGAACGAGAGCAGGGCGTTGAATCGCCTCGATGAGCCACGCTGTTGTCGCGGACTTTCCCGTCCCTGTTGCTCCGAGCAGGACGACGTCGGTCTCTCCCGCGTTGATCCGGGCGGCAAGTTCAGCGATCGCTTTCGGTTGGTCGCCGCTCGGGGTGTACTCGCTGATAACCCTAAAGGGTCGTACGGCGCGAGTCGGTTCCATGTATCCAGACTAAGCGCGATACGCGGTCGTGAGATCGGCCCAGACAGCGTCCGTCTGACTGATCGTGGATTCAATCGACTGGCTCGAATCGATCGTCCAGTCAGCGATTGATAGGCGTTCTTGTTCGCTCGCTTGCGCATCAATTCGGGACTGTGCGGCGTCACTCGACATACCCCTCAAACGAACTAGCCGGTCGTGACGAATCTGCGGGTCGCAACTCAACACGATCACGGCGCCGAAGTCGCCGACTCGATTCGACTCGACAAGCAGCGGGATGTCGTAAATCACGATTGCACTGGGTTGAGCAGCCAGAATCGTCTCGACGCGGGACGCGAACTCAGCGCTGATCGCTGGGTGAACTATTGCCTCGAGGTCCGTTCGGGCCATTTCGTCCTCGAACACGATGCGTCCCAGAGCGGCCCGGTCCAGTTCGCCACGCTCGTCGACAACTCCGAGACCGAACCGCTTCTTTATGGCGGACAAGGTCGGCGACCCCGCGCGTTGCGAATGCCGGACTAGCTCGTCGGCAGAAAGGACGTGCGCCCCAAGCTCGGCGAAGCGGTTGGCGACCGTAGTCTTTCCGGCGGCAATTCCTCCGGTCAACGCGATGATGGGCACTCGTTCAGAGTAACGAAAAGGGGCGGTCGTTTCCGACCACCCCTTGACGATGCGTGTTGTTACTCGGCGGTTTCTCCCGCGAGCTTGTCGCGAAGAGCCATGAGCGATTCGTCCTCGGCCAATGCACCGGGGGCTTCGGGCTCATTCGCCTGCACGGCAGACGATACGCCTGCTGGCGGTGCCTCGGGGAACGCCTCGGCTTCAGCGTTCATGCGAACGACCTGAACCTTGTGGGCTTCCCAACGTGCTTGCGCGGCGCTGTAGTCGTGTTCCCACTTGGTGCGCGCCTCGTCGTGTCCGTCTTTCCACTCGCCCGTCGCTGGGTCGAAACCCTCCGGGTAGCGGTAGGCGCCGGTCTCGTCGTAGTCGGTGGGCATTCCGTAGAGCGCTGGGTCGAATTCCGTGCTTTCTGGGTCGACGCCCTCGTTGGCCTGCTTGAGAGACAACGAGATTCGGCGACGCTCGAGGTCGATGTCGATGATCTTGACGAAGACGTCGTCGCTCACGGCGACGGCCTGCTCGGCAAGCTCGATGTGGCGTGTAGAAAGCTCCGAAATGTGAACGAGTCCCTCGATGCCATCAGCAACGCGAACGAATGCACCGAATTGAACCAGTTTGGTGACCTTGCCCGGCGCGATTTCACCAATCGCGTGCTCGCGAGCAAACACCTGCCACGGATCCTCCTGGGTGGCCTTGAGCGACAGTGAAATGCGTTCGCGATCCTCTTCGATCTCGAGAACCTCAACCGTGACTTCCTGGCCGATCTCAACAACTTCAGACGCGTGCTCGATGTGCTTCCACGAGAGTTCAGAGACGTGAATGAGTCCGTCTACGCCACCGAGGTCAACAAATGCACCGAAGTTGACGATGGACGAGATAACTCCCTTACGAATCTGCCCCTTCTGGATATTGCCGAGAATCTGGCTTCGGCTCTCGGACTGGGTCTGCTCGAGCAGAGCGCGACGCGACAGAACGACGTTGTTGCGGTTCTTGTCGAGCTCGAGGATCTTGGCTTCAATTTCCTGACCGAGGTACGGCGTGAGGTCACGGACGCGGCGAAGTTCGATAAGAGAGGCCGGAAGGAACCCACGAAGACCGATGTCTACGATGACTCCACCCTTGACAACCTCGATAACGGTACCGGTGACGATACCGTCGGCTTCCTTGACCTTCTCGACGTCTCCCCAGGCACGCTCGTACTGAGCGCGCTTCTTGGAAAGGATCAAACGGCCTTCTTTGTCTTCCTTCTGGAGGACGAGGGCCTCGATGACATCGCCCACCTTGACAACCTCGTCGGGGTTAACGTCGTGCTTGATGGAAAGTTCGCGGATGGGAATTACACCCTCCGTCTTGTAGCCGACATCGAGGAGAACCTCGTCGCGATCGACCTTGACGACGGTGCCTTCGATAAGGTCTCCGTCGTTGAAGAACTTCAGCGTTTTTTCAACTTCGGCGAGGAAATCCTCGGCTGATCCGATGTCATTAATCGCGACCTGTTTGGTCTGGCTGGTTGTCATGTGTGTAGGTGCTCCAGTGGGGCATAAATAATGCCCACGCAAATCTCTTCACGCGGGCGGCGGACAGGGATGTGCTGCCGGACGGCAACACTCGAGTCTAACGCCCGCTATCGCGGGTTCGCAACCGCTACCAGTCCCCCAGTACGGCTGTGCGAAGGGTGTCGAGGCCCGTTCCGCCGATATCGAGGGCGCGTTTGTGCCACGCGGCGAGCGAGAACGATGCGCCTTCTCGTCGTTGGGATTCTGCGCGGAGGTCCTCCCAGATGCGCTGTCCTATTTTGTAGGACGGGGCTTGTCCGGGCCAGCCCAGGTATCGATTGACTTCAAACCGCACGAATTCGTCCTCCATGAGAACGTTTTCGCGCATGAAATGGTAGGCGAAATCCGCATCCCAGATACCATTTCCGTCCGGCCGCTTCTTGCCGAGGTGGACTCCGATGTCGAGAACAACTCGAGCAGCGCGCATGCGCTGACCGTCCAGCATCCCGAAGCGGTCTCCGTCGTCATCAAGATATCCGAGTTCCGCCATGAGGCGCTCGGCGTAGAGCGCCCAGCCCTCTGCGTGACCGGATGAGCCGGCTAGTTGACGACGCCACGTGTTCAACTGTGCCGAGTTGTAGACCGCTTGCGAGATTTGCAGGTGGTGTCCGGGCACGCCCTCGTGATACACGGTGGTTGTTTCACGCCAGGTGTCGAACTCGGTGACACCCTCTGGCACGCTCCACCACATTCGGCCGGCCCGCGAGAAATCGTCGGACGGACCGGTGTAATAGATCCCGCCCTCCTTCGTTGGGGCGATGTGGCACTCGAGATTACGCATGGGTTCGGCGATGTCGAAGTGTTCCTTGCCCAGCTCTCGCACCGCATTGTCCGAGAGTTTTTGCATCCACGCCTTTAACGCTTCGGTGCCGTGAATCTTTCGCGCCGGGTCGTTGTCGAGAGCCGCTACGGCGTCGGCCACCGACCCACCCGCAATTCGCTTCGCAATCGTCTCTTGTTCCGCCCTCATTCGGGCCAGTTCGTCCAGACCCCACTCGTACGTTTCGTCCAGATCGACCGTCGCCCCCAGGAAGTGGCGGGAATGCAGACCGTAGACCTCGCGACCGACGCCGTCGTGGTCGTGGGACGCCGGAGCGAGTTCGTCGCGGAGGAACGTCGCAAACTCAAGGTACGCGAGACGCGCGGATTCAGCGGCGGTCAGGAGGTCGGTGCGCAGGGAATCGGGCAGGTCACTCGGTGCGGTGTTCGTTGCGAAGTCGATAAAGAAGCCCTCTGGACCGGCGTTTCGCTCCGCCTGAGAAATCACTTCGACAATCTGGCGACGAGCCGGAACGAATCCTTGTCGAATGCCCTCTGCGAGGGTCTGGCGATAGCCACCCAGGGCCGACGAGATGTTGCCGAGCTTTGCAGCAATGGTTTCCCAGGCGTCGACGCCATCGGTTGGCATGAGATCGAAGACGTCGCGGATTCCTTGAGCGGGTGAGGCGATGTTGTTGAGGTCTCGCAAATGCCACTTCGAATCGCTCAACTCGAGGGCCAGCTCAAGGTCTCCCGTGAGGTCCAATTTGGTCACACGATCGACATCATCAACAGCGTCCGCCGATTGCAGAGCAGTGAGGGTCGAACGAACGGCTGCGTCGTAAAGCGCGTGACCGTTCGGCGAATAGTCGGCGAACTGGGACACATCCCCGTCGCGACCCAGCCAGATGCGAAAATCGGGGTCCAACTCGCAGAGAGTGTCTACCCATCTCTCGGCAATGAGGTCAACAGCGGTCGGACTGCGTTTTTCGGTCATGCGAGAAGCCTAGTGACCCGCCTCTTTCCAGGACAACCCGAGCCCGATCTGGACGTCAAGCGGGACAGAGAGCGCGACAGCGTGTTCCATTGCGTCTTCGACGATCCCCCGAAGGCGGTCGGTTTCACCCGGTGCAACTTCAAAAATGAGTTCATCGTGAACCTGGAGCAGAAGCCTTGACGACAGTGACGCGTTGTGCAGACCCTCGACGGCGCGAATCATCGCAATTTTCATTATGTCGGCCGACGTCCCCTGAATCGGGGCGTTCAACGCGGCTCGTTCCGCGTTATCGCGAACCATTCGATTCGAGCTGGCAAGGTCTCCAAACTGTCGCTTTCGACCGAACACAGTCGTGGTAAACAAATCCTTGCGCGCTTGTTCGACGACGGATCGAAGGTAATCTCGAACCCCACCGAAACGGTCGAAATAATCGGACATCAGCGATTTTGCTTCTTTGTTGTCGATGCGCAATTGCTTGGCGAGGCCGAATGCGGAAAGTCCATAGGCGAGTCCGTAGGACATCGCCTTGACTTTCGAACGCATTGCCGGTGTCACGTCGCCTGGATCGACTCCGAACACCTTCGCCCCGACATAACGATGGAGGTCCTCCCCCGACCTGAACGCCTCAATGAGTCCCTCGTCGCCAGACAGGTGCGCCATGATGCGCATCTCAATCTGTGAATAATCGGCGGTGAGCAGACGCTCATGCGAGGGGTCAGAGACGAACGCTGCTCGAATCTGAGCACCGACGTCGCTGCGAATTGGGATGTTCTGAAGGTTCGGTTCCGAGGACGAGAGCCGCCCCGTCGTTGTGCCTGTTTGATCGTAAGTGGTGTGGATTCGACCATCGGGTTGGATGCTTTTGCGCAGGACTTCAACGATTTGGGCAAGTTTGGTCTGCTCGCGATGTTCGAGCAAGCCATCAAGGAACGGGTGGGGGTTTGACGCCTGCAAGTCGGCAAGGGAAGCGGCGTCTGTTGAGTAACCGGTTTTGGTTGCGCGCGTTTTGGGCATCCCCAGTGTGTCGAACAGGACTTCTTGCAGCTGCTTCGGCGACGACAGATTCATTTCGGTGCCGATCATGGCGAACAGTTCGGCGGCCTTCGCGTCTGCGGTTACCGTGAGGCGGCGATAAATGTCGTCCAGAATGCCCGCATCCATCGCAATTCCGACTCGTTCCATGTCGAGAAGGACCGGAATGAGGGGGACCTCGATCTCACGCTCAATGGACTGTTGGCCCTCGTCGAGGCGTCCTTCGAGCTCAGCGTCAAGTTGGGTCAGGATCCACGCGGTCGTCGCGGTACTGGATGGGTCGACCGAAGGAACGAGTTCATTGGGATCTGCAACCGGGACATCGAGGCCCGTGAGCGCCCGGGCAATATCGGGTAGCACCAACGACTTTGTTGACGAATCGAGTAGCCACGCCGCCACCCTTGTGTCGCGAACGATTCCGCCGAGCGAGAGATCGAATTCCGCGAGGAGATGCCCGAGGGCTTTTCCGTCGTGGACAATTTTGGGGGTCGTACCAGCAAGCCAGGCGTCGAACGCTACATGGTCTAGTGAGTCGGTCGCCCGAACGGACCTCACGCACACGTCGTGAGTAGCGAGACCGATAGCGAAGCCGTCATCACCGCGTTCGATAAAGAGTCCAATTCGCTCATCTGCGTTATCCGTCAACCATTTCGCAAGTTCTTCGTCCCCCATGTGGCGCGGTACGGGCGCTGGAATCTGTTCACGAATCGGCGTGCTCGGTGCATGTGTTGGTGGCGCAGTCGCCACATCGGCTGCCGCCCCTCCGAACTGCAAGACCCGTTGCTTGAGCGACCGAAACTGCAGTCGATCGAACACTTCAACGACCTCAGTCGGCTCGATCGGGCGTCGGATCAGTCCATCGAGAGGAACCGGAAGTTCGAGATCGCGAACAAGTTTGTTGAGTCGTGCGTTCCGTTCCACGTTACCGATTTGCTCGCGCAGATTGTTGCCGACGACGCCACCAATCTCGTCCCGGTGTGCGAGCACCTCGTCGAGTGAACCGTATTGCTGAATCCATTTCACCGCGGTCTTTTCGCCCACCTTGTCGACCCCGGGCAGATTATCGGAGGTCTCGCCTACCAACGCCGCGATGTCGGGATACTGGTCCGGCCGAATGCCGTAGCGTTCTTCGACCGCCGCGGGGGTGTATCGCTTCAGCTCGGACACACCGCGCGCGCTCGGATACAACACCGTGACCTTGTCGGTGACAAGTTGGAAGGTGTCACGGTCGCCGGAAACCACCAGAACCTCGAGACCGGCGGCTTCTCCCTTCGTCGCCAGTGTCGCGAGAATATCGTCCGCTTCGTAGTTCTCGATTTGCATCGTCTCGATGCGCATCGCTCGGAGTGCTTCTTGGAGCAGCGGAACCTGACCGATGAACTCAGGTGGCGTCTCGCCTCGGGTCCCCTTGTATTCGGGGTATTCTGCGGTTCTGAACGAATAACGCGAGATGTCGAACGCGACCGCCACGTGGGTGGGCTTTTCGGCCTGCAGAATCGTGAGAAACATTGACAAGAAGCCATGAATCGCATTTGTGTGCTGTCCGCCCGAGGTCTGGAACGATTCGAGCGGAAGTGCGTAAAAAGCGCGGAACGCGAGCGAATGACCATCAATAACGAGAAGGGTAGGCTTTTCCGTGTCGCTCACGGCTTTAGCCTACCGAGCGCCGCCGACGGAAGGATTGCACTGTGGGAGTACTCGACAACCTTGATCCCGAATTGCAAGAGAGGTTCTCGTCGGGTGTCGGCGAACTGACCCGCAAGATGGGAATCGAGCTCCTCGAAATCTCTGCAGAACGAACGCTCGGGCGCATGCCGGTCGAAGGAAACCGCCAAGTCGTCGGAATCTTGCACGGCGGAGCCCACGTCGTTCTGGGAGAAACTCTGGGCAGCGTTGCTGCGGCGGTCCACGCCGGCGCGGGCCGTTATGCGGTCGGTATTGACATCAACGCCACGCACACGAAGAGCATCGCGGATGGTTGGGTTAACGGTACGTGCACCGCCATCTCACTCGGGAAAACGATTTGCGTTCACGAAATCATCGTCACCAACGAGGCCGGTGAGCGATTGTCCACGGTCCGCATCACAAACCTGCTACGCGACCGATGATTGCCGCCCAGTTTATTTTCGAGCCAGGCGACTACGACGACGAGTTCCATGTCTTGGACGCCGCGATCGAAAACGCCGCGAAGTCAATCACTGGATTTTTGGGCACCGACCGCTGGGTTTCGCTAGATGGGTTGTGCGTCAACGCCATCTACTATTTCACGGACATGGCGGCCCTCACCAAACTGGGACGCTTCGACGATCACCGAACGGCCAAGAGTCAGGTCGACCGTTGGTACAAGGGATATCGAGTTATCGTGACGGAAGTCACCGCAACCTATGGGAACATGCCCCACATCGCCTCCGGCGACCTCTAAGACGAGGGGTTCAACTGTTCGATGACCGCCTGAGCAATTTCGGTCATCGTCAGGCGTCGGTCCATTGAGGCTTTTTGAATCCAGCGGAACGCCTCGGGTTCTGTCAGCTTCATCTTTTCTTGCAACAAGCCTTTCGCGCGATCGAGAATCTTGCGCGTTTCGAGCCGCTCGAGCGCATCGGTCACTTCCGCCTCGACGGCGAGAAGTTCTTGGTGTCGAGACAACGCCACTTCAATCTGCGGCAAGAGCCGTTCTGGTGTGAAGGGTTTGACAACGTAGGCGATCGCGCCCGCTTCGACCGCTCGCGCGATGAACTCAGATTGGGCAAACGCCGTGAGCATCACCACTGGAGCCAGTCGGTCTTTCCCGATTGCCTCAGCCGCGGTCAGTCCATCCATTTTTGGCATTGTGATGTCCATGATGACGAGATCGGGTCGAAGTTCCCGAGTGAGCTCAATCGCTGCCTCGCCATCCGCCGCTTCGCCAACCACGTCGAAGCCGTTTTCACGCAAGACCTCGACAATGTCCATTCGGATGAGTGCCTCGTCCTCAGCAACCACAACGCGACGGGCTACGGTTTCACTCACGGGTTCAGCCTACGGTATCGTTTTCATCTGGAGCCGGATTGGCGGAATGGCAGACGCGAAGCACTCAAAATGCTTTGTCCGTAAGGGCGTGTGGGTTCAAGTCCCACATCCGGCACAACGAGAGGGCGGGGGAATTCTCCCCGTCCTTTCTCAATTCGTCAGTGCTTCGGCATCTCGGTGCCGACAACGTGCACGCGAATATCGTTCGTCGATCCGGCGACTCCCGGAGGCGAACCCGAGATAACGACAACCTTGTCACCCGGCTGTGCGAGTCCTTCCGCGATTAGCGATTCGTCGACCTCGGTGAACATCTGGTCGGTGTGTGTGACCGGCTCAACCAGATAGGACGTGATTCCCCAGTACAGCGCCATGCGACGACGAATCGACTCGTCTGTCGCGAAAGCCTTCATGGGAATACGGAAGCGGAGGCGCGACATGCGGCGGGCGGAGTCTCCGGATTCGGTGAAAACGCAGACATATTTTGCCTCGACGAAGTCTGCGACATCGGCCGCGGCGAGAGTGATTGCACCGCCCTGGGTGCGCGGCTTTGTGCCGAGGGGCAAAATGCGCTCCAGACCGTGCTCTTCCGTGTTTTCAATGATTCGCGCCATTGTGGCGACAGTGATGGCCGGGAAAGCACCGACACTCGTTTCGCCCGAGAGCATGACGGCGTCGGCTCCGTCAAGAATCGCATTCGCGACGTCCGACGTCTCAGCACGAGTTGGGACGGGTGACGAAATCATCGACTCAAGCATTTGAGTTGCAACGATGACGGGTTTCGCCATACGGCGGGCCGCTTCGACGGTGCGCTTTTGAACAAGCGGTACCTGCTCAAGAGGCAATTCCACACCGAGGTCACCACGAGCGACCATAATCGCGTCGAAGGCCTCAACGATTTCGTCAATTGCCTCAACGGCCTGGGGCTTTTCAATCTTGGCGATGACGGGGAGCCTAATTCCTTCTTCCGCCATAATTTCGTGCACACGTGTGACATCGGACGCACTGCGCACAAACGAGAGCGCGATGTAATCCGCCCCAATTCGAAGACCCCATCGCAAATCGTCTTCGTCCTTCTTGCTCAGCGCTGGCACGTTGACGGCGACACCGGGGAGGTTGATGCCCTTGTTGTTGGAGACGGTTCCGCCAACCACAACCTCGGTGCGAACCCGGACCCCGTCCGTGTCGAGTACTCGAACGTTCACCTTGCCATCATCGATGAGGAGTGTGTCACCGGCAGCAACGTCCTGCGGCAACCCCTTGAACGTCGTCCCACACATTTCATTCGTGCCCTCGATGTCTTCGGTCGTGATCGTGAAGATGTCTCCGACAGCGAGGTCGTGGGGACCGTCGGCAAACGTCCCGAGCCGGATCTTGGGCCCCTGCAGGTCGACGAGCACCGCAACCGGCTTTCCGAGGTCCGCTGCCACCTTTTTGATGTTGGCGAATACCGCTTCGTGAATCTCGTAAGTTCCGTGGCTGAGATTCATGCGGGCGACGTCGACACCCGCTTCGATAACGGCTCGGATTGTGTCATAACTGTTCGTTGCCGGTCCCAGCGTGGCAACAATCTTTGCGCGTCTCATGGTGTCCTTTGTGGTGGGTGTGGACTTCGTTAGAAGTGTATCGGGGCGTCATGCGCGGAAACCGGGATCGGCAGTGTCGTGCGACCGCGAAGGTACTCGTCGGCGCGAGCCGCCGCGGCGCGGCCCTCGGCAATAGCCCACACGATGAGCGACGCTCCTCGACCGGCGTCTCCGGCGACGAACACACCGGGGATGTTGGTGTCATAGGTGCTATTTCGTGCGAACGTTCCGCGTGACGACAAGTCGACGTTGAGCTGGTCGACGAGGACACTGGACTCCACGCCCGTGTATCCGAGTGCAAGGAGAACGACGTCCGCAGGGAGCGTTTTTTCGCTGCCGGCTAAGGGTCTGCGCGCGCCATCGACGAACTCTGTTTCCGCAACAACAAGTCCCGTCAGTTCTCCGTGTTCGTTTCCGAGGAACTCGACGGTCGATGCAAGATACGTGCGTTCTCCGCCTTCCTCGTGGGCGCTCTGTACCTCAAAGAGCTGCGGGTCCATCGGCCAGGGCTGGGTCACCGGACGCTCCACCGGCGGCCGTTTACCAATGGCGAGGGTGGTGACGCTCAGCGCTCCTTGACGAAGCGCGGTTCCCAGGCAATCGGCGCCGGTGTCGCCGCCCCCAAGAATGATGACGTTCTTCCCCGCGACATCGATGTGATCGAGGGGGTCCTCGCCCGCGACAGCTCGGTTGGAGGGAACGAGGTAATCCATCGCGAAGTGAATACCGGACAGTTCTCGGCCTGCGATGGGCAAGTCCCGACCAACCGGTGCGCCGGTCGCAACGATGACCGCGTCATACCGTTCATGAAGTTCAGCCCACGTGACGTCGATTCCGATGGTCACTCCCGTTCTGAATCGGGTGCCCTCCTCGCGCATCTGGTCGATGCGCCGGTCGATGTGGCGTTTTTCCATCTTGAAATCCGGAATCCCATAGCGAAGTAGTCCTCCGACGTATTCATCCCGCTCGTAGACAGCAACAGTGTGTCCAACCCGCGTCAGCTGCTGAGCCGCGGCGAGACCGGCCGGACCGGATCCGACAATGGCGATGGTCTTGCCGGTGAGGCGGTCGGGTAGCACCGGGTTGATGTAACCCTTTTCCCACGCGGTGTCGATTATCGCTAGCTCTGCCTGTTTAATCGTGACGGCCGGTTGGTTTATTCCCAGAACACAGGACGATTCACACGGCGCCGGGCAGAGCCGCCCCGTGAACTCGGGGAAATTATTGGTGGCGTGAAGTCGCTCACTCGCCGCCCGCCACTCGTCGCGATGGACTAAATCGTTGAATTCGGGGATCAGGTTCCCCAGTGGACAACCCTGGTGGCAGAACGCAACACCGCAGTCCATGCATCGCCCAGCCTGACGTTCAATCTGTCCTGACTCACGCTCGGCGTAGACCTCTTTCCAGTCGCGCAAGCGGATTGACACGGGCCGACGTTCGGGGGTTTCGCGCGTCGTCGTCTTCAGAAATCCTCGGGGGTCAGCCACCGGTGACCTCCATGATTTGCCGCCACACGTCCTCGCCGTCAGGGTCGCTTCCCGCATCGACTGCCGTGTTACGGAGGATGGTAACTCGGCGGAAATCGCGCGGCGTTATTGCCGTGATGCGATCGCGAGTGGCAGCCCACGCGTTGAGCAGCTCGGCGCCATAGAGCGAACCGGTTTCCATCACGTGAGTGGTGAGCAACCCGCGAACCGACTCGGCGTCATCGTCAGTCAACGCCGTCAGTTCGAGCTCGCCCGAACGAATCGCCGCTTGGTTTACCGACGCGACGTCGAGATCGAGTACGTAGGCGTATCCGCCGCTCATACCGGCTCCAACGTTACGACCGGTCGAACCGAGAATGAGCGCAATCCCCCCGGTCATGTATTCGAGCGCGTGGTCGCCAGCGCCTTCGACCACGGCAATAGCACCCGAGTTACGCACCGCGAAACGTTCACCCACGACGCCCGCAATATACATCTCACCGCTCGTTGCCCCGTACCCTAAGACGTTGCCAGCGATGATGTTGACGTTGGAGGGGAACGTCGACTCGAGGGGCTGGCGCAGCACGATCCGACCTCCGCTCAGGCCCTTGCCGACGTAGTCGTTTGAATCCCCGATGAGGCGAAGGGTTATTCCGCGGGGAACGAAGGCGCCGAGTGATTGCCCTGCCGAACCGGCGAGCGAAATGTCGATCGTATCCGGCGCGAGACCGTATTCGCCGTGTGCCTTGGTGACGAAGTACCCGAGCATCGTGCCGATTGCGCGATCGGTGTTGCGGATGTCGGCCGTGAGCGAGACCGGTGTCCCGTGGGCAAGCGCTTCCGCAGCGTCGCGAATGAAGGTGTGGTCAATGTGCGCCTCGAGCTCGTGGTTCTGTTGGCTCACGTTATATCGGGGGGCATCGTCCGCGAAAGAAGGACCACGGAGAACGGGCGTAAGGTCGAGGCCTTCGGTCTTCCAGTGGTTGACCGCACCGTCTACGTCGAGAATCTCGCGGCGACCAATCGCTTCCGCCAGGGTTCGGAACCCCAACGACGCCAAGATCTCGCGCACCTCTTCCGCGAGGTACTCGAAGAACGTCTCGACGAATTCGGGTTTGCCGTTGAAACGCTCGCGCAAGAGCGGATTTTGCGTCGCAACTCCGACTGGGCACGTGTCGAGGTGACACGCGCGCATCATGATACAACCGCTCACGACCATCGGAGCGGTCGCAAAACCGTATTCCTCCGCACCAAGAAGTGCCGCAATGATGACGTCTCGACCCGTTTTCATCTGACCATCCACCTGCAGGACAACTCGCCCGCGCATATCGTTCAGCATGAGCGTCTGCTGGGCCTCCGCGAGCCCAAGTTCCCAGGGGGTTCCTGCGTGCTTCAGCGACGACAGCGGGCTGGCGCCCGTGCCACCGTCGTGACCAGAGATCAAAATGACGTCGGCCTTCGATTTGGCGACGCCGGCCGCGACAGTTCCAACACCCGCCTCGGACACGAGTTTGACATGTATTCGTGCGGACGGATTGGAACGCTTGAGGTCGAAGATGAGTTGCTTGAGGTCTTCGATCGAATAGATATCGTGGTGTGGCGGTGGTGAAATGAGACCGACACCCGGTGTCCCCATCCGTGTCCTCGCGATCCACGGGTAGACCTTGTTCGACGGAAGTTGCCCTCCCTCTCCCGGCTTTGCGCCCTGCGCCATCTTGATTTGGATGTCGTCGGCGTGAGTGAGGTACATGCTCGTCACTCCAAATCGACCACTCGCGACCTGTTTGATTGCGCTGCGACGCTCGGGGTCCAACAATCGGTCGACCGATTCGCCGCCCTCTCCGGTATTCGATCGAGCGCCAAGCCGGTTCATCGCTATCGCGAGCGTCTCGTGCATCTCTTGAGAAATGGCCCCGTACGACATCGCTCCCGTTGAAAACCGACGAATAATGTCGTGAGCAGATTCGACCTCATTGAGTGGAACCGATGCGCTATCGGCGGCAAATCGAAAAAGTCCTCGAAGCGTCATGAGGCGTTCCGCCTGTTCATCGACGGCCTTGGTGTAGTCACGAAATATGTCGTAGCGCTTTTCACGCGTCGCGTGTTGCAACTTGAACACTGTCTCTGGATTGAAGAGGTGGGGAGGTCCTTCGCGTCGCCAGGAGTACTCGCCGCCCACGGGAAGAACTTCGTGGAAGGTCGCTGGGTTACCGTAGGCGACCTCGTGCCGTCGACGTGTTTCTTCGGCGATGATGTCCATCGTCACACCACCGAGAATGCTCGTGACACCGGTGAAATAGCGATCGACCACGTCCGTACTGAGACCAACCGCCTCGAATGCCTGAGCGCCGGCGTAGGACGCGACCGTGGAGATACCCATCTTTGACATTGTCTTGAGCAGTCCCTTGCCCAATGCGTAGATGATGTTGGCAACAGCCTCTTCCGGAGTAATCCCGGTGATGAGGCCAGTTCGAACCAACAGTTCGGCGGTCTCCATTGCGAGGTACGGGTTAATCGCCGATGCACCGAATCCGACAAGTGTCGCAACGTGATGTACTTCACGGACGTCTCCCGCCTCGACAATAAGTGATGACTGCATGCGCCGACCGGTTCGGATCAAGTGGTGGTGAATTGCCGACAACATCAGTAGGGATGGGATTGGAGCAAGGTCAGCGTCCGAGTCGCGATCGCTGAGAACAACGAACATCGCTCCGTCGTCGAGTGCCGAATCAACCTCCGCACACATCTGGTCAAGCCGACGCTCCATCGCCTGCGCGCCCTCGTCGATCCGATACAGCCCCGAGACGACGTGGGTCACGGGCCGTCCGTCGTGTTGCAGGTGAATTATTTTGGCAAGTTCATCGTTGTCGATGACGGGAAATGGCAGAGCAACCTGACGTGCGTGGCCCGGTGTTGCATCCAACAAGTTTCGTTCGGGACCGAGCCCAACGTGCAACGATGTCACGATTTCTTCACGAATTGCATCAAGTGGTGGGTTCGTGACTTGAGCAAACTGTTGGGCGAAATAGTCGAACAAGAGTCGGGGGCGTTCGGACAGCACCGCTACCGGTGAGTCGCTCCCCATCGCACCCAGGGGTTCCGCGCCGGATCGCGCCATCGGCATAATCAGAACTCGCACTTCTTCTTCCGTGTAACCGAAGGTCTTCTGCCGTCGTTGGACGGACGGAGCGGTGTGAATAATATGTTCGCGCCACGGGAGTTCCTCGAGAGCAATCGCATTATCGCGGGACCACTCCCCCCACGGGCCGGCGGTCGCAACAGACTCCTTGATTTCAGCGTCCTCGATGATGCGACCGTTGACCGTGTCCACCAGGAACATCCGTCCCGGCTGGAGGCGTCCTTTGCGAATTACCTTTTTCGGGTCAACGTCGTAGACGCCAATCTCTGACGCCAAGACCACGAGCCCGTCGTCAGTGACGAGGAAACGGCCCGGTCGCAGACCGTTCCGATCCAGTGTGGCGCCGGCGATTGCTCCATCCGAAAACGCAAGTGCAGCGGGTCCGTCCCAGGGTTCCATGAGTGACGAGTGATAACGGTAAAAGTCTCGTCGCGCGGTATCCATTGACTCGTCGTTTTCCCAGGCCTCGGGGACCATCATCATGATTGCGTGAGGCAACGACCGCCCGGCCAGCTCGAGGAGTTCGACCACCTCGTCGAACGACGCCGAGTCGCTCGCGCCGTCGGTCACAATCGGAAAAAGAGACGTCAGATCACCGAGTACGCCCGACGACAATTGCGACTGGCGTGCGCGCATCCAGTTCCGATTCGCGTTGATCGTGTTGATTTCTCCGTTGTGTGCGATGTAACGGAAGGGTTGAGCGAGCGGCCACGACGGGAAGGTGTTGGTCGAGAAACGCGAGTGAACAACCGCCAGTGTGGACTCAACCCGGTCGTCTGAGAGGTCGGGAAAAAACGGCTCGAGTTGAAGAGTTGTCACCATCCCTTTGTAGACAATCGTGCGACTGGACAGCGATGGGAAATACGTTCCCAACTCACGCTCGGCGCGCTTACGAAGTCGAAATGTTTTTCTATCGAGGTCGATACCCGACGCAGTGCCGTTGGCGTCCGACAGAAACAGTTGTTCGAAGGCAGGCATTACTTCCCGTGCAAGACTCCCGAGGTGGGTGGGGTCGGTTGGGACAGAACGCCAACCCAGAACGGAAAGCCCTTCACTCAACGCGATCTCTGCGATTCGCGCCTTTTCGGTTTCTCGCTGTGCCTCATTGAGCGGTAGGAACGCGATTCCAGCGGCATAACGGCCGGCTACCGGTAAAGCGAAAGGAAGAACTGAGCGAAAGAAGCGATCCGGAACCTGAATTTGAATTCCAGCACCGTCGCCGGTACCGGCGTCAGAGCCGACCGCTCCTCGGTGCTCTAGGTTACGGAGGCTAGACAGTGCGATAGCAATGACGTCGTGTCCCGCCGAACCACGCATCGTAGCGACCATCGCGAAACCACACGAGTCCTTCTCGTGCGAAGGATCATAAAGACCTGTTCTCGCCGGGACGGCGCTGAAACGCTCAAACGGGTTCAACAGAATCATCGTCCTTCCGGGATCAGGGACGACGTTGGCCCACGGTCAACTAACGGAACTCAGAAAAGTCAACGAGAAGGGCTTGTGGCTCTAGATCGCGACACGGTGGACTCGGCTTCGCCGGCGAGTTCCTCCGCGGTATAGGTGTCCCCCGATTCTAGCCTTTTCTCTGAAGCGGAGTTGTGCCCGAGACGGTAACCAGAGGGCTCGAAGCCAGGATGGCGCCACCCCTGCACAAGGAAGATGACAACTCCGAGTAATACGGCTGCGACCGCGCCCCAGACGTTGACTCGGACACCGAGGAACGACTCACTCGGGTCAAGGCGGATAGTTTCGATCGCGATGCGACCAATTCCGTACCACACGAGATACACCGCAAAATTTCGGCCCCAGTGCAGAGTGAACCTGCGACCGGCCCAGATTATGACCGCCGCACCGAGCAGATTCCATAGTGCTTCGTACAGGAAAGTGGGGTGAAACAGGGTCCCGGGCGGCAGTCCAAGTGGATAGGCGGGATTGAGCAGATCGATCTCTAACCCCCAGGGCAGATCAGTCGGACCGCCGAACAGTTCCTGGTTGAAATAGTTTCCAAAACGTCCGATCGCTTGCGCGATGATGAGCCCGGGAGCGATCCCATCGAGCAGGGTTGTGAAACGAAGCCCGCTGATGCGACACCCGATCCAGCCACCAACAGCGCCGAGAATCAGGGCGCCGAAAATCGCGAGTCCCCCTTCCCAAACGTAGAAGACCCGTGCGATGTCTTGACCGGCAAAGTAGTCGGCGGGATGAGTAATCACGTGATATGCTCGGCCACCGATGATTCCGAGAGGAATAACGAAGAGAGCGATGTCGAGAATCAGCCAGGACTCCACTCCACGCGCCACGAGTCTGCGATTGGTGACCACGAGCCCAATCACGATACCGAGCAGAATGCACAGCGCGTAGGCGTGAACAGTCAAATTGAAGGTGGCCCACGTCGCTCCCATTTCACGCAGCCATTCCCCAACATTGAATGACCGCCACTCACTGGGCGGAGAGGGAATGCTGGCTAGAATCACGGACGTCCTTTCGACACATTTAGCCTAAGCCTGGACGGCACTGAGACCCGCCACCAGTTCGGAGGTGGCACGAGCGACACCCTCAGGTCCATCGGTCGTGAGGGCGGAAACGAGATGAGAACCGACGATAGCCCCCGAGGCGTATCCGGTGACACTGCGAACCTGCTCTGCGTTAGAGATTCCGACGCCGACACAGACGTGTGTGGCGCCCAACCCGATGAGGCGATCCACGAGTGAACGTGCAGCGACGTCGACATCGGCACGAGCGCCGGTAATCCCCATTGTCGACACCGCATAGACAAAACCGCGGGAATTGGTGATTGTCGCGACCAACCGTTCATCTGTCGACGACGGTGCGGCGAGAAAGACTCGGTCGAGCCCATGGGCGTCTGATGCCACGATCCATTCCGATGCCTCATCGGGAATCAAGTCAGGCGTGATGAGTCCGACTCCCCCAGCTTCTTTGAGGTCTCTGGCGAAACGATCTACTCCGTACTGCACAACGGGGTTCCAATAGGTCATCACCAAAATCGGAGTGTCGACTTTTGCGGTCACGCCACGGATGATGTCGAACAACTGAGCGAGCCGGAAACCCGCTGCCAGCGATGCGTTCGTCGCACGCTGAATGACCACCCCGTCCATCACGGGGTCGGAATACGGCACGCCGAGTTCGATGATGTCGACACCGGATTCGGACAGCGCGATCAGCGCATCGATTGACGCCTGAACGTTCGGGAAACCAGCCGGTAGGTAGCCAATCAGCACACCGCGTCCGTCTGTACGTGCCGCGTCAATGACCGATTCGACGCGCGAGCTCACTGTGCGTCCTTGAGGAAACCGAAATAACGACCCGCTGTCTCCATGTCTTTGTCTCCACGCCCAGAGAGATTAATGAGAATAATGTCGGACGGCGAAAGTGTGCGCGCGAGGTCGAGTGCTCCCGCCAGAGCATGCGCGGTCTCAATCGCGGGAATGATTCCCTCGGTCCTTGACAGATCCAGCATTCCTTGCATCGCTTCGGCGTCAGAGATTCCGACGTAGGTTGCCCGCCCACTATCTTTCAGCCACGCGTGCTCGGGCCCGATGCCAGGGTAATCGAGCCCAGCCGAGATCGAGTGTGATTCGATCGTCTGTCCGTCTTCGTCCTGCAGAACGTAGGTCTTCGCACCATGCAAAACACCTGGGCGCCCACGCTGCAGCGTCGCCGCGTGTCGAGGCGTATCAATCCCATCGCCGGCCGCTTCGTAGCCAACCAGCGCAACATCGTCGTCGAGAAACGCGTGGAAGATGCCCATCGCGTTGCTTCCACCACCAACACACGCCACCACGGCGGTGGGCAGTCGACCTTCTGTCGCAAGGATTTGTTCTCGCGATTCGTTACCAATGATCGAATGAAAGTCTCGAACCATCACGGGGAACGGGTGCGGACCAGCGACGGTGCCCAGCAGGTAGTGTGTGTCCTCAACGTTGGCGACCCAGTCCCGCATTGCTTCGTTGATGGCGTCTTTGAGTGTGCGCGAACCATTAGTGACCGGGACGACCTCGGCGCCCAACAGTTTCATTCGCGCAACATTGAGGGCTTGTCGTTCCGTGTCCACTTCGCCCATATACACGACACAGGACATCCCCATGAGCGCGGCTGCCGTCGCCGTGGCCACACCGTGTTGACCAGCACCGGTCTCAGCGATGAGACGGGTCTTGCCGAGGCGCTTGGCAAGAAGCGCTTGTCCCAGCACATTGTTGATCTTGTGGGAACCGGTGTGATTGAGGTCTTCGCGCTTCAGGAGGATTCGCGCGCCACCGGCAAGCGCAGCGAAACGCGGCGCTTCGGTGATGATGGACGGTCGGCCCGTGTACGAGCGATGCAGCTCCGCAAGTTCTGCCTGGAAGATCGCGTCGGTCTTGGCGGCGGTGTACGCGGCGTCGAGCTCATCGAGGGCTGCAATGAGCGACTCCGGCACGAAACGACCGCCGTATTCGCCAAAGTAGGGGCCTAGTTCTGCGCGCAGTGACATCAGTTAACCTCTCGGAATTGTTCGACGATGGAACGAGCGTTCCCGGCCGTCACGAGTGCTTCGCCGACCAGGACGACGTCAGCACCCGCATCTCGATAGGCACGAACATCGTCCACAGTGTTGACAGCGGATTCAGCCACCGCGATGGCATCTGCGGGGATGAGATCTCGAACCGAGGCGAACAACGTTCGATCGAGCTCGAAGGTCGACAGGTCCCTCGCGTTCACACCAATCAGACCGGCGCCAACATCGGCAGCCCGGCGGACCTCGTCAGCCGAGTGAGCCTCAACGAGGACCGTCAGACCCAACTGGCGAGAAAATTCGTGAAGCCGCTCGAGAACGGCACTGTCAAGAGCCGCAACGATCAGCAGAACAATGTCTGCGCCGACAGCCCGAGCCTCCAGGATTTGATATTCCTCAGAGATGAAATCTTTTCGCAACAACGGCACCGCGACACGTTCTCGGACGTCAGCTAGGTCGCGCAGAGTGCCGCCAAAACGTCTCTCTTCCGTCAACACCGAGATGGCGTCTGCGCCACCCTCGACGTAGGCCTCGGCGAGCGCGGGGGCATCGTCTATCGGTGCGAGTTCGCCCTTGGACGGACTCGCCCGCTTTATCTCGGCTATCAGCCGAATGTGAGTTGTCGGCGCAAGCGACTGATATGCGTCAATCGGCGCTGGCGACCCCAACGCCCGACGCTCTGCCTCGGCATAAGAAACACTTTCGCGCCGCGTCGCCGCGTCTTCGAGCGCGCCTGCGGTAAGAGCCTCCAGCACGACTAGTGTGTGGCCTTGGTCTTTGAGCCACCGACACCATAACCAGCCTTGGACATGAGTGATCCGATGAGAGGTCCGATGATGAGTAGAGCCGAGCTAGCCCACACGAGCAGCGGCTGGTCGAGCCAAAAAAACCAGGTTCCCGCCGTGGCACCGATGAGCATAACCGTTACTCCGGTCCAGGCAGCGGGAGAAGAGCCGTGTCCGGGGTCGTGGGCGTCGTTCATGTCGTTCCTCCTGCGTCCTAGTCTAGCGCGGACCGGATTGCGCTCGCCGCGGCTATTGCCCTCAGCGGAGCAGCTGCCTTGTTCACTGTCTCGTCGTACTCGCTCTGCGGAACGGAGTCGGCGACTATCCCGGCGCCGGCCTGTACCGAAACAGTCGTGCCCACGATAACCGCTGTCCGAATCGCGATAGCGAGGTCTGAGTCCCCGCCGAAGCCGATGTAGCCGACCACTCCCCCATAGACTCCGCGCCCGGCGGGTTCGAGTTCGTCGATGATTTCGAGCGCACGCGGTTTCGGTGCTCCAGAGAGAGTTCCGGCCGGAAATGTTGCTCGAAAAACATCAATCGGTGTTGCCCCCGGATCGAGATCGCCCTCGACGCTCGAGACCAGATGCATGATGTGTGAGAAGCGTTCGACGTTCATGAACTCGGTGACCTCGACCGTGCCGGGTGTGCACACCCGGGAAAGATCATTGCGTGCCAAATCGACGAGCATCAGGTGCTCGGCGCGTTCCTTGACGTCGGCCAACAGTCCTTCGGCAAACAGCGCGTCCCGTTCCGGTGTCTCGCCACGCGGGCGACTGCCAGCTATCGGGTGGCTGAACACTCGATTGTTGGCGACCTTGACGAGGGCTTCCGGCGACGAGCCGACGACCGCGAAGGCGACGCCATCGGCGCTCTCGAGGTTCAGAAGATACATGTAGGGCGATGGGTTCAGTGCACGCAACATTCGATACACGTCGGTGCTCGATGCCGTGACGTCCGAATCAAAGCGCTGTGAGATCACGACCTGAAAGACATCCCCGTCACGAATGAAGTGCTGTGCGCGTGAGACAGATTCGAGGAATTGATGTGGGTCTGTTCGATACGAAGGATTTGGTTCTGTCGTTTTGGGTGGCGTCAAGGGCGACAGCGGAACGGCGGTCCGAAGGCTAGCAGTGATGTCGTCGAGCCGAGACTGAGCCGAGTCCCACAGCCCGTCACGGTCATCAGAGACAAGCACCGCGGTCGCGACGTGGAGCAGCGATGTTCGATGGTCGAACACGAGAAGGTCGCGAACGAACAACAGCGACTGCGCCGGCACTCCCGATTCGTCCGGTGGAGCATCCGGCAGATTTTCAATCTCGCGAATCGTGTCCCAGCCCAGATACCCAACCAACCCGCTCGTCAGTGGCGGCAATTCGAGCGGTGCGGGCGATGCCCACCGCGCGTAGAGCGAGTCGAGTGCGTCAAGCCGTTTGGTCGGGACGGACCCGCCGAAGGCGCGTTCTTCCGATAACCCGTTATCGAGCCACACCGAGATGTTGTCCCGCTCGGTGAGACAGCCCCACGCCGAGAGACCCACAAACGAATAGCGGGACCAGATTCCGCCCTGTTCGGCCGATTCCAGCAGGAAGGTTCCAGGCCGACCCTCGGTGATATGCGAATACAGAGCAACAGGCGAAACCGAATCGACGAACACGGAACGAATGACCGTCACGACAGGCCCCGTGGTGGCGGCGGCGTCAAACTCGGCCCGCGTGGTTGTCATACGTTCACACCTTTGAGTCGTCAGAGCCTGATGGACGTCGAATTATCGCCGAGGACACATCCCCCACGACCAAATCGCTATCGAACAGCGAGGAGGTCAATGACAAAAACGAGCGTCTGTCCCGAGAGACGGTGCCCCCCGCCAGCCGGCCCATAGGCCCACATCGGTGGACAGATCAACTTGCGTCGCCCACCGACCTTCATACCGGGAATGCCCTCCTGCCAGCCACGAATGAGTCCGTTGAGCGGAAATTCGATGCTTTCGCCGCGATTCCACGATGCGTCGAATTCTTCACCCTCGAATGTCACGCCGAGGTAGTGAACGTCGACGTTACCTCCGGGAACTGCTTCGTCACCGTCACCAACGGTGATGTCCTCAATGACGAGTTCCGTCGGCTCTGGTCCCAGAGTGGGTTCGATTTCGGGCTTATTCATTTCGCTCCTGTTTATGTGAATGTTCTCGGGCAATCTTACGGAGATTCTCGATGGCAAACGCGGGATTGTCGGTGCCGTAGACGGCGGAGCCCGCAACGAAGGTATCCGCGCCCGCTTCAGCCGCAAGTTCGATGGTGAGAACGTCGACTCCTCCGTCAACCTGAATCCAAAATTCGGTGCCGGTCTTGGCCCGGAACGCCGCGACTTCTCTCACTTTATTCATCTGGTCCGCCATGAACTTTTGACCACCGAAACCCGGCTCGACCGTCATCACCAGAATTTGATCGAAGTGTTTTGCAATCTCCTCGATGGCTGAAAATGGTGTAGCCGGCTTGAGCGCCAGACCGACTCTTGAGCCAATCGAGCGGATCGCGGCAGCAGTCGCGACCGGGTCCACCGTTGCCTCGACGTGGAGTGTGACGGACTCAGCACCCAACTCGGCATAGCCCGGCGCCCAGCGATCCTGATCCGCAATCATCAAATGGACATCCAGTGGAATCGGAGAAGTCGCCTTGATGCGTTCCACCATCTGAGGGCCGAAGGTCAGATTGGGGACGAAGTGGTTGTCCATGACATCAATGTGAGCGAAATCCGCATTATCGATCCTCGCAAGGTCGTGTGCCATATCGGCGAAATCAGCGCTGAGGATGCTGGGGTTGATTCGAACGGTCATTGGCGTCAGGCTACCGCGTCCGGCGAATCAACTGGATGAACATCGCGTCGGTGTGGTGGCGATGAGGATACAACTGCACCGCGCTTCCTCGAACTGCGTTGCTGAGCGACGGGGCAACGGTTGACAGGACAGTAGCTGTGTCGAGCATTTCGGCGTCCGGGTGTTCGGCGAGAACCGCGCTGACGACCTCAACCGTTTCCGCAGCGAGCGGCGAGCAGGTCACGTAGGCCACGACTCCCCCGACCGTGAGGCTGCCAATCGCAGACGAAAGCAATTCGCGCTGTAATGGCACGAGATCGACAAGATCGTCCGGGTGCTTTCGCCATCGCGACTCCGGTCGCCGGCGCAGAGAACCGAGACCCGTGCACGGCGCGTCGACAAGAATGCGGTCGAATGTGTTGGGGTTCTCGGCACACAACTGTCGACCGTCGGAGACGGTTACCGGAATGCTGTCCCCGAAGGGTGCGAGCGAACGACGCACGAGTTCTGCTCTGTGCGCCTGGACCTCGTTCGCCTGAAGTGTGGCGCCGCTGGGTATCGCGATGGCGGCGAGCAGCGCGGTCTTTCCCCCCGGCCCCGCACACAGATCAAGCCAGCGTTCGTTCGGTTGAATCGGGAAAGCCTGCGTCATCGCCAACACGGCAAGCTGTGAGCCCTCGTCCTGGACGCGCACGACACCGTCGGAAATCCCCGCGATATCGGACAATGCTCCACCGCCGGACTGAAAACCGTAGGGCGAGTATTCGGTGGGGTGTGCGTCGACGGGTCGCACCGCAAGACCGGGAAGCGCAATGAGCGTCGGAACCGGTGCGTCATTGTTGGCGACGAGCAGGTCGGCAACCTCGACGAGACCGACCAGCTCGATAAACTCTCGAACAATCCACTCGGGGTGCGAGTGCGAAATCGCCAGGGCGTCGACCTCGGTCCGGTTTTCGGCGATCATCAATCGCCACTCGTCTGGTGCGCGCCGCGACACGGCCCGAAGAGTCGCGTTGACGAAGCCAGCGGCACGCCGAAAACGGTGGTTCGCAAGGTTGACCCACTCGTTGATGATGTGAGGCGGGTCCTCTCGGACGACGAGTTCGTAAGTAGCGAGGCGCAAAACATCGAGCACCTCGGGGTCAACACGGTCCCACGAGCCCGTGACGCACTCATCGAGCACCGCGTCCACTAATCCGCGCCAGCGCAACGAGCCGTAGGTGATATCCGTCGCGTGTCCCGAATCACGCGAACTCAGCCGCGCATCACGAATAGCGTTCGGGAGGATTAGGTTCGAATAGGCATCGTCGGTTCGCACACGGGCAGTGACATCGAGCGCGACCCCTCGCGCCGTCGTCATCCCAACACCACGCCGGTGCGTTGTCCGCGCAACCAGTCCATCGCTGGCATTGCCTTTTTTCCGGCTGGCTTGACCTCTAACAACCCGACCGACGCATCCACCGTTCCAACAAATACCTGACCGCCGATCGCTACGACCTCGCCCAACGGGAGCGGGGGGCCGAAGTCGCTCGCTACTCGAAGAATCGCAATCGATTCACCGTTGACATCAGTGTGAGCTCCCGGTTCACGCGTCACGGCTCGTATCCGTTGGATGACAATTGTCGCCCCGAGCGACCAGTCAATCCGACCGTCGTCGCGGCTGAACTTCGGGGCGAAACTCGGTTCGCCGATCTGGAGCGTCGGTGTGATGGCGTCCGTCGCAATGAGTCGGAGCGTTTCAACCAGATCATCCGTCGTGCTGTCCGCAAAGCGTTCTAGCGCGTCGGACGCGGTTTCGTCGTCCTCGAACGGGATGGAACGAGAAACGTACACCGGTCCGGCATCGAGATCTTCCACAAGCCGAAAGATCGAGATTCCCGACGTCGGTTCTCCGTCCCACAGCGCGCGTTGAACCGGAGCCGCGCCGCGATATTTAGGCAATACCGAGAAATGGACGTTGACCCAACCGTGGGCAGGTTCAGCGAGGAGCGGGGGCGGCACGAGACCGCCGTATGCCACGACTACTCCGATTTCCACTTCGGGGAGATCGACATCGCGCAACGAATTGGTCTTAACGACCGATAAGCCGAGTTCCTCGGCGACCGCCGCGACCGCCGTCGACGTCAGAACGCCTTTACGCCCCTGTCGCGAATCGTTTCTCGTGACGACCGCGCGGATGTCGAAACCGGCGCCGTGGAGAGCACGCAAATACGGAACCGCAACCACGGGGCTGCCAGCAAACACGATGCTCGTACTCATGGGTTCATTGTTTCAGTCATTGTCGATCTCGTCGAAAACCGTGAGGTCGTCGCAATGGACACGAACACCCGTCGCGTTTGTCGCAATGGTGTGAATTCGAATGGCGGAAATCACGGTTGGTGCTGTTCGGTAATCGGCCAAAACAAGAATTCTGAACGACTCGCCGTCTTTTGCTGGCCCCATGACCCGGTGCCCGGCTACCTCGCTCAGTTCGCGCACTGATTGTAAATCCGCAATCGAACCTCGTACAGCGATAGCACGGGTTGCCGGTGGGAATCCCAGAGCGCGACGTTCCCTCAGTTCCGTCTCCACGATGGTTTCCCACTGGTTCGACGCAAAGAGGCTGGCGAAGGCACCGTCCACGTTCGCCAGAACCACCGTGGCGTCGCTGCCAGCAAGACTCGCTGCGTGACCCCACCAGCGCAGGCAGTTTTCAGAAGTCCGAAGCCCAGGGCGTTGCAATTCCTTGTCACCGTCGACGATAAGAACAGCCTCGTAACCTCCCGAGACAATCGGCTCGGCGCCACGGGTCGCGATCACGAGCGATGAGCGGCGAGGCACGTCGAGCGCGCGATGTTCACCGTCGGCAACAACGACGGGCACGCCCGGGAACGCCCGCCCCAATTCGTCGGCGGTGCGCACGGACCCGACACCCGACCACGCCGTTTCGCGGCCGGAACAGTGGGTGCACTTCAATCCGATGGGCGTCAGACCACACACTCGACACAGCACCGTCCCGTCACGATTTCCCGATAGCAACGAACGACACGTTCCGCACCGGTGGGCCGTTCTACAGTCGGCACAGACAACCTGTGGTGTGAAACCGGGACGCGAAACCTGAACAAGAACCGGGCCACGCTCTAAGGCGTCGCGCAACACTTTCCATCCACTGGTTGGGATTCGGGCGCGCGAAGCAAAACCGTCGTCAGTGGCGTCATTTGCCAACATCACCACGGGTCGGGAAGGCGTTGTCGAAGCCCGTTCGACGAAACCGAGTTCAATGAATCGAGCCGACTCAACGGACGGTGTGATCGACGCAAAAATTAGCCTGCCGCCCTCGATCGAATTTCGAACCACCGCGGCATCTCGTGCGTGGACGTAGGGAGTGTGCGGCTCTTCCAGCAGCGGATCTGATTCGTCGACGACGATGAGTAGTTCAAGGTCGATGACCGGCGCATACACTGCGGCGCGAGTTCCAATGACGACTCGCGCGTCTCCCGAAAGGATGTCCAGATAGCGCCCATAGCGCTCGGACGGTGTTCCCGAGGAATCGACCGTGACGTGGGGCACGTCCACGAGGGCGCGAGTCAAAAGCGCCAGATCGCGCCAATCGGGAACTACGACGATTACCCCAGCCTCGGCAGCTCTGACGAGATCGGCGATGTGAGTGAGCGACCGGAGCGTGGGTCCTTCGTCCGTCTCGACAACCCCGCAGTCGAGAGTGAGTGCGGTTCGTATGGACGGACGAGCCGTCGGCATCGCGCGTGGCGTGAAGGACCTGCCCTTTTCTATTCGAATCGCACGTTTGGGGATTGCGCCGCGTAAAACATCGGCCGCTCCGCCCCCGTTCCGATCGGCAACGGTTCGCGCCAGATTCCACAGGGCTGGAGTGAGAACCGGAACGCTACCGTGCGTCGATTCAATCTCGGCGAGGGTTACCCCTGCGGTGGGCGTTGCGGATATGTCGACGACAAAAGCATCGATTCGACGTGACCCGCCCTTCCCCAGAGGAACTCGCACTCGGCCGCCGACCACGACATCGTTTGTCAGTTCTTCCGGAATGACATACTCGAGCACACGGTCGAGCCGCGGCACGGGCGACTCCACCAACACGTGGGCGACGAGCCGCGTCACGATTACCCGATTTCGGCGAGAGCGGCGCGGATGGCGTCTACGCGATCGAGACGCTCCCACGTGAAGTTGTCACCCACGCGACCGAAGTGACCGTACGTTGCCGTGTCACGGAACGTGCGGTTGAGAAGATCCAAATCGCGGATGATGGCGGCTGGACGAAGGTCGAAAACCGATTCGAGAACGCGCTGAATCGTGTCCAGCGGTACCGTCTCAGTGCCGAATGTCTCGACATAGAGCCCAATCGGTTGAGCGACACCGATCGCGTAGGCAACTTGAA